>JBDTTK010000072.1:0-10725 GCA_039930685.1 Bryobacteraceae bacterium
GATCGCGCTCCTGGCGAGTTATGTGCCCGCGAGCCGGGCGGCTGGAGTGGATCCAGCGATCGTTCTGCGCTCGGAATGAGTCAGGCGGTGTGATACGCTGCCGGAATGATCTTGGCTGGGGCGTTCCGTCGTGTTTTGGTCGCTGGATTGTTGGTGGCGGGGCTGGTGCGAGCGCAGGATCCGGCGCGGTTCGAGACGCAGATCCGCGCGTTCCTCGAAAAGGATGAGGCGAGTCCGCCGCCGAAGCACGCGATTCTGTTTATCGGCAGCAGCATTTTCCGTCAGTGGACGATGCTGACGGAACAGATGACGCCGCTGCCGGTGTTCAATCGGGCGTTCGGCGGGTCGCAGACGCCGGACATCCTGTACTACATGGATAAGGTAGTGCTGCCGTACGAGCCGCGGATTGTCGTGTATTACTGCGGGAGCAACGACGTGAATGCCGGGCGGGATGCGGATGCGATTGCGGCGAACTTTCGGACGTTCGCGGAGAGGGTCCACGCGGCGCTGCCGGAGACGCGGATTTTCTATGTGTCGATCAATCGCGCGCCGGATAAGCGGAAGCGGTGGGATGTGGTGGATTCGGCCAACGCGCAGGTTCGTGAGTACTGCAAGCGGTCGGCGAGGATGGGATTTGTCGACGTGAATCCGGCGTTGTTCGGTCCGGATGGCGAGCCGCGGATGGAGCTGTATTTGCCGGACAAGCTGCATTTCAAGGCGCCGGCGTATGTGGAGTTCACGGCAATCGTGAAGCCGGTGCTCGAACGGGCGTGGAACGAGCGCTGACCCGCTTTCTTTGCGGTCTCTAATTTTGGGGGAGCGATGCTCAGCCTTTTCGGTTGTGCGGCGATCGTTGCGTTTCTGGCGGCCGGAGCTGCGGCGCACGCTTCGCGTGAGAAGTTGTTGATGCGTCCGGTTTACAGGCGCTATCAGGAGTCCGGAGAGGCGAAGTAACGTTGTCCCCGGCTGATTACAACTGCACGTAGCACTTGCGGGTTTCGTTGCACTCGTAGTCGTCGGCGATCTTGTCGTCGGGTCCGGTGCATTGCTGGGTTTTATGGCACCAGAAGAGGCGGTCGCCGGAGTGGGGGAGGCTAGGATCCCATTCGGCGGCGATGTAGAGGCCTTTCCAGCGGAGGCTGGCGCAGCGGTCGTCGTCGAGTTTGTTCCAGGAGGATTGTTCTTGGGACATATGGTGTATTCGCTTTGGGGTCCCCTCGCTTAAGCTCGGGGTTCTAGCCGGTATTCGAGCGCGACCTAACGGTCGCGCGTCGTTGTCAGGTTCGGGAGCGCGACCTAACGGTCGCGCCTCAATAAGACCGCGGCTGAATACGGTCGCGCGTCGATTCGGTCGCGGATTAGATGCGAATCCTCCTTACGCTTTGGTTGCGGCGGCGGCCAGGAGGGCGCGTTTAACAGCGACTTTGACCAGCTGGACTTTGTAGTCGTTTTGGCTAAGGGGCTGGGCTCCGTCCGCAGCGGCGTTGCCGGCGGCTTCGGCCGTTTCCTCATTGATCGATTTGCCGGCGATGGCGGCTTCGGCTTTGGCGGCAACCCAGGGTGTGGGGGCGACGTGGCCGAGTACGATTTTGGCGCTGTTGACCTTGGAGCCGGACATTGTCAGGGCCACAGAAGCGGTGACGAGAGGCCAATCGAGCGCGTCCTTATGACGGACTTCGTAGGTCGCGTTGTGGACCTTCGAAGCCGGAATGATGATTTCGGACAGGATCTCGGTGGGCTTGAGGTCGACTTCACGGACGTCGGCCGATTGCGGGCTCATGAAGAACTTGGCGGCGTCGACTTCGCGGGCGCCGGTCGAGGACACGAGTTTGATTTTGGCGCCGAGGGCGACGAGCGCGGGGCCGAGCGATGACGGCGAGACGAAGTAAGCGGGTCCGCCGCCGAAGATGGCGTGATAGCGGTTCTCGCCATTCGGGACGAGGCTCTTGCCGTCCTGCATGGCGAGGAGTCCGAAGCCACCGCGGAAGTACCAGCAGCGGGGGCGCTGGCAGAGATCGCCGCCGACCGTTCCCATGTTCCGCATTTGCGGGCTGGTGATGCCGAGAACGGCCTGCACGAGGGACGGGTACGCCGAGCGAACGTCCGAGTTCGAGGCCAGGTCGTCGAGGGTCGCAGCCGCACCGATGTGAATGGCGCCGCCGGACTTCTTGATGCCGCCGAGCTCGGCGATGTTCTTGATATTGACGAGGCGTTTGGGCGTCGCGAGCTCTTCCTTCATCATGCTGATGAGGTCGGTGCCGCCGGCGAGGACTTCGGCTTGGCCCCACTGGTTCGAGGCGAGCAGCGAGGCGGCGTCCTTGAGGGATTTGGGATTCGCGTATTCAAAGGTCTGCATGATTGATCTCCTGGAGCAGGAAACACGGGCCTGGAGGCCCGTGCGACCGGTGCTTAGGCCATCCTCCTGTCGGTCGCCTTGCCGAGGGCGGCGAGGACGCGGTTGGGGGTCAGCGGGACCATGGGGACGCGGACGCCGATGGCGTTCGCGACGGCATTGGCAATGGCCGCGATGCCGCCGATCGTCGGCGGTTCGCCGAGACCGATGACGCCGCGGGCGTCGTTTTCAGGGGTGATATCCATCTGCACGACGAGTTCGCCGATGTCAGAGATGCCGGCGAGTTTGTAGAACTCCATGTCGGCGTTGAGGACCTTGCCGGTCTGCTGGTCAGTGATACGCTCTTCCATGAGCGCCGAGGCGCAGGAAAGAATCATCGCGCCGTAGACTTGGCTTTCGGCCGTCTTGGGATTGACGACGAGGCCGCAATCCTGAACGGCGACCATCTTCTCCATCTTGACGACGCCGGTGTCGATGTCGACCGAGACGTGCGCCATCTGGACGCCGCTGGCGCCCTGATTGATGAGCCCTTCCTTGAGGGCTTCGCGCGAGACGTTCTGGCCCTCTTCGGAGATCGATTGCGTGCCGAGTTTCTGGCAGGCCTGTTTCCAGGTCATGGCTTTCGACGGATCGCCTTTCTTCTGGATGCGGCCGTCGACGGCTTCGAGCTGGTCGGGCGTGGTGTTCATCAACGGGGCGACCAAGTCGAATAACTTGCCGAGAGCGTTGATCGTGGATTTGTGGGTGGAGACGCTGACGCCGCCGATGGTGGTGGAGCCGCCGGAAGCGCCGGAGCGCGGCAGAGCGTTGTCGCCGAGCTTGACGTTAATCTCGGTGATGGCGAGTCCGAAGGTTTCGGCTGCGACCATGGCGATCATGGTGCGGGTGGCGGTTCCGAGGTCCTGGGTGGCGATTTCGACTTCAATCGAGCCATCGGGGTGGATGCTGGTGCGGCAGGTGGAGTTGTGTCCGAGACCGCCCCAGGTGCATACGCCGATGCCGAGGCCGCGCTTGATGTGTCCGGGAGTTTTGTCGCCACGGAGGTGCGCGTTCTTTTTGTAGTCGATGAGGGCAGCTGCTTTCATGAGCTGATCCTTATAGACGTCGGGGCGCTGGGTGAGATCGACGTTCTTGAGGTAGAAGTCGAGCGCATCCATATTGAGCTTGGCTGCGAGGTCTTCGAGCGCGGAGCAGGTGAGGTAGCTGACCTGCGGGTGGTTGGGCGCGCGCCAGGCACGGGCGGAGCCCATGTTGAGCGAGACGGCGGTGTGGTTAACGCGGCGGTGTTCCACTTTGCGGAAGACGTAGGGGAAGAGGTCGGCGGAGAGGCCGCCGCCACCGAGTCCGCCGGAGGCCCAGGTTTGCGACTGCCAGGCGGTGATGGTTCCGTCTTTCTTCGCGGCGACTTTGATGTTGCCGTAGACGGAGGGGCGGTTGCCGGCGATGGTGAGTTCCTGAGCGCGGTCGAGGAAGAGCTTCACCGGGCGTCCGTTGGATTCCTTCGAGAGGAAAGCGGCTTCCCTGCCCCAAAGGTCGGACGGGAACTTGCTGCCGAATCCGCCGCCCATGTAGTCCATATGGACGCGGATGTTGGTGGCGGGAACTTTGATTTGCGAACCGAGGTCGGCGGCAATATCGGAGACAGACTGCGTCGACGGGTGGTAGTCGATCTTGTCTTCCGGTCCCCAGGCGATCACCTGGCCGTGCGGCTCGAGGCAGCAGTGGGTGATGACGGGGATGGCGTAATGGCCTTCAGAGACCACTTCGGCGTCGGCGAAGGCCTTATCCGGATCGCCGGTGACCTGTTCGCCGGCGGCGCGGGCCCGTGAGCCCGCCGCTTTGAGGTCGCCTTCCTTGACCAAGTGCGGAAGAACTTCGTACTGGATCTTGATGGCCTTGATGGCGTCGCGCGCCTGCGATTCGGTGGTCGCGGCGACGGCGGCAATTTCGGTGCCCTGCCAGTTCAATTCGCTGCCGGCGGCTTTGATGACGCGAACGGCGGTGACGCCGGGCATCTTCTGCGCGGCGCTCACGTCGATCGAGGTGATTTTCGCGTGCGCGTGGGGCGAAGAAAGAATGACGGCGTGGAGGAGTCCGGGAGGGTTGAGGTCCGAGTTATATTTGGCGCGTCCGGAAGATTTGGCGACACCATCAAGGCGGCTGAGGCGTTTGCCCATCACCCGCCGCTTGTTCATTGCCGGCCAGCTGTAATCAGGCATTTTTCATCTCCTTGGCCGCTTCGAGGACGGCTTTGCGAATCCCGACGTAGGTGCCGCAGCGGCAGAGGTTGCCGCCGAGGCCCTTCTTCACCTGGTCGTAAGAGGGGTCGGGGTTGCGATCGAGGAATCCTTTGGTAGCCATGACGAAGCCGGGGGTGCAATAACCGCACTGCTGGGCGTCGTGGTTGACGAAGGCGGTGGTGATCGGATGGGGCCGGCTGCCCTGCGCCAAGCCCTCAATGGTTTGGATTTTCTTGCCCTGCGCGTCGATGGCGAGCACGGTGCAGCCGTAAACGACTTTGCCGCCGACCATGACGGTGCACGCGCCGCAGGTTCCGCGATCGCAGACGCGGTTTGCGCCGGTGAGGTTGAGCTGGTTGCGGAGCGTGTCGAGGAGCGTTTCGCGGGGCTCGACGCTGGTCTTCATTTGCTGGCCGTTGATGTCGAGGGTGATGGCGACGGGTCCGGGTCCGGCGACTGGAACTTTGGATTGCGCCTCGGCTTCTTCAGCAGTGGTGAGCAGTCCAGAGGTGACGACGCCGGTTCCGGCGCCGAAGCCCTGGAGGAATCCGCGCCGGGAAAATGCTGACTTACGTTTCTTTTTGATTTCGTCTTTTGGTGAACTCACTGCGGGTTACCTTCCTTTCGGAAATGGCGATTACAGGTGCATGCGGGACTGAACCCATCATTATAGGCTCAGCGGGAGCCGGAAGGGTTACGTGGTAGGCATCGTATTCGCGGTGCCGCAAGGTCTCCGGCGGGAGGCCGGTGGTGCAAAGATGAGATGAGGGTTGCAGCGTTGATGCTTACACGTGAACAAATTCTCGATGCTCTGGGGCGTTTGGCGAAACGACTTGGGCAGAAAGAGATCGTCGGAGAGATTAATCTGCTCGGCGGCACTGCGATGGTACTAGCGTTTCAGGCTCGCCAGTCCACGAAGGATGTCGATGCCATCTTCGCCCCAACCGCGGAGATTCGCGCGGCAGCGAAGGAAGTTGCGGCCGATCTTGGGTTGCCTGAGGATTGGCTCAATGACGCCGCGAAGGGTTTCGTATCGGATCGAGCCGAATTTGGAGTTCTCCGCGGCGTGGATTTTCCGCATCTGCGAATCCTGGCTCCGACGCCTGAATACTTGCTCGCGATGAAAGTTATGGCGTCGAGGGCGGGTTTGGAGGGAGGGCGCGGGGATCTGCACGACATTGAGTTTCTCCTTCGCCTACTCGGATTGAGAGCCACAGAGGATGTTATGGCCCTGGTGGAGCGATATTACGATCCCTCGCAGATCCTGCCCCGGTCTATGTTTGCTGTCGAAGAGATACTGGATCGGTTGCAGGCGGAGAGGCAAGGCGATGAGGTTTGAACCCCGGCCCAAATCGCTCGCGGAGGTCGCGGCAAGAAGCGGTTCCACTGAGCGACTGGCCTACGAGTTGGCGGATTTCCTGCACGAATTTGAGAGTAACCCGGCCTTCTCGATGATCGAAGAAGAACCGAGACGGCTGAGGGAATCGTTGGGCGACGAAGGTGTCGCGGACGCGTATCTTGCAGCCACTGCGGCAGCGTTGGCTGACAGGGTCGTAGCGAGCCGACCACATTGGACGGATGGCCAGGAACGCTTCCTCCGGCAGCCATGGTTCGCAACACCGGGACCTGCAATGCGCGCGTGCCTGCTGTTAGAGAGTCCGAGCCCGTTTCGAGAACGGAATCTGTTCGTTACGGCAAACGCCTTGTCAGTTGCATGATCCTATTGTTGCGAGCCCGCCTGATAAAAGGGATGTCTAGCCCGATTACTTCAGGATCTTCATTTCGAGGTTGCGGTACTCGACGACGCTGCCTTTGTTGTGCTGCTGGAGAGCGAGGAAGCCTTTGGTAAAGGAATTCTTGGTGTCGACGTAGTCGACGACTTTCTTTCCGTTCACTTTGATTACGATGTGGTTGCCTTTGACCGTAATTTGCTGCGTCCACCAGGTGTTGTCTTCGACCAACTGTTCCTTAACGGGCGCGAAGTTGTAGAGGGAGCCGGTGCGGACGGGGTCTTTGTGCGTGTTGTTAACTTGAGCCTCGTAGCCTTTGGGCCAGCCGGGGACCATTTCGGCGCGGAAGTACATGCCGGAGTTGCCGCCGTGGTTCAGCCGGACCTCGGCGCGAAATTCGCAATTGCCGCATTCGTGTTTCGTGTAGAAAAGATGGCTACGCTCGCCGTCGCCGAAGATGGCGCCGGCCTTGACGGTCCAGGACTCGGGGTTGTCCATGGCCTTCCAACCGTCGAGCGACTTGCCATCGAACATGGGGAACCATTGGCCAGCTTTGGGCTGTCCGTCGGCGGCGAAAAGGCAGGCGGCGGAAGCCATCACGAGTGAGGCACGGACGAGGTTGCGGAGGAGCATCGAGACGAGTGTAGCGCAGTGAGCGACTCGAAGCGGAGGCGGCCGATGGACTATTTCTTGCAGGTCGCGGCGATCTTCTTGAAGGCTTGGCCGGGTGCGGGAAAGGTCATGGCGAGCTTTTTGGCTCCCTGCGGAATGGTGACAGAAAGCGAAGGCGAGTCCGCCGCATTGGTCACGAGGGCGCGCGCGTCGGCGGGTCGAAGACTGAGCAAGTAGTCGTTCCTGACGCCGAACCATCCGGCGGCGGATTTGTAGTTGGCGGTGGCAGGTTTTCCGCCCTGTGTATAGGAGACCTGCACGGGCGCGGGCTTGCCGTCGGGGCCTTCGTAGACGCCGAGCGGGAAGAACGGGTCGGCTTCGGAGAGGGCTTTGAATGTCAGGGTGAAGGTGAGTTCGATCTCGCCTTTGTCCCGGCAGAATGCGCGAATTTCGGCGGGCAGTTCCTTGGATCCGGAGACCGCCTTACCGGGGGAGGTGATGGTGGCGGGAGGCGCAGCCAGGAGAGTAGCCGCGGTTAAGGCGAGGAGGGCGGGTGCAGTGTGGAAGCGGTTCACGCCCGGGAGGATACCACGGCACGCGAAGGAGAAAGCAAGTCGCGATTCGACTCAGAATCCGGACTTCTCAAACGATATGTACTTTGTCGGACCTAGGCATTTCGCCAGTCGGCGCTTGTGCTTGGCCCGGATCGTCCGTTTCCGGGCTTCGACGCTTCCTAACTCTTGTCATGTTCGCCATTATCGGAATTGTCATCGTCCTCGGAGCCGTCGTCGGCGGGTACCTGATGGAGCACGGGCATCTTGAAGTTCTGATGCAACCGGCGGAGCTGGTGATTATTGGGGGGGCGGCGCTGGGGACGCTGTTCGTAGCGAATCCGCTTCCGGTAATCCTCAAGATTTTCAAAGGCCTGATTGGAGTAATGGGCGGGAGCCCGTATACCAAAGCCGGTTACGTCGAGACGCTAAAGATGCTCAACGATCTGTTCGTGTTCGCGCGGAAGTCCGGCATGGCGAAGCTCGAACAAGAAGTGGAGGAGCCCGAGAAGAGTGAAGTGTTCAAGAAGTATCCGAGATTCACGAAGAACCACCATGCGGTGCACTTTGTGTGCGACACGCTGCGGATGGCCATCTCCGGAGGCGTGGGGGCGTTCGAACTCGACCAGATGATGGAGATGGACATGGAGGTCCACCATCACGAGGCGACGGTGCCGATCGCCGCGCTGACAACGGTCGCGGACGCGCTTCCAGGGCTGGGCATTGTCGCGGCGGTCTTGGGCGTGGTGATCACCATGGGTTCGTTGGGCGGTCCGCCGGAGGAAATTGGACATAAGGTTGCGGCGGCGCTGGTGGGCACGTTTCTAGGCATCTTGCTCTGTTACGGCTTTTTCGGTCCGCTGGCGGCGAACATGACCAAGATTGTGGATGCGGAAGGCAATTACTACGGATGTTTGCGGAGCGGGATCACGGCTTTCCTGAAAGGCGCAGCGCCGATTCTGTCGGTGGAATTCGCGAGGCGGTCGATTCCGGCTGATGTCCGGCCGTCATTTAAAGAGTTGGAGGCGGCCTGTAAGGGCGGCGGGGCTCCGGCGGCGAAGGAGTAGGAGATGGCGGAACAACTACCGGATGCTCCGGCGCCGATTATTATCGTCAGGAAAAAAGGCGGCCACGGCGGGCATCACGGGGGGGCGTGGAAGGTCGCGTACGCGGACTTCGTGACGGCGATGATGGCGTTGTTTATCGTCCTGTGGCTGATGAACGCGAATCCGGACGTCAAGAAGGCGGTGAGCATTTACTTTACCGATCCAAGCGGCGTGGGCAAGATGACCGGGTCGGCGAGCGCCGGGTCGGGAGACGCTGTGAGTGTCAGCAAGGACAACATGAAGCAGTTGCAGGAGAAGATCCAGCAGGCGATGAAGAAGTCGCCGGAGTTCGAGAAGCTGAAGGACCACGTGCGGATGACGGTGACCGGCGAGGGCCTGCGAATCGAACTGCTCGAATCGGAGAAAGGGATGTTTTTCCAGTCCGGAAGCGGATCGCCGTCGGAGCTTGGCAAGGAGATTCTGGTCGATCTGGCGCGAGAGTTGGGCAAGTTGCCGAATCCGCTACTGATCGAGGGGCACACGGATTCGAAGCCATTCGGCGGCGGGCGGGAGTACTCGAACTGGGAGCTTTCGGCCGATCGGGCGAATACTTCGCGGCGGGTTATGGAAGCGAACGGGCTGCGTCCCGGGCAGGTCTCGCAAGTGCGCGGCTATGCGGACCGGCAATTACGCAACGCGAAGGAACCGGAAGACGCTTCGAACCGAAGAGTGACGATCATTATCAAGTACCTGACAAAGGCCCCAGGGGAAGACGACGGAAAGGTGGGGGCACAGGGCAAGTCCGGGTCGAAGAAGGGCCAGCACGAGGCGGCACCAGCGGCAAAGAAGGAGTCCGCCGAGCATCATTGAGAGGCGGCGAGGTGCGGTCGGACGAAAGTCAGCGTCGTCGACATCTAGCTCTGTTACTTGGGTTCAGGTTTGGGCTTTACCGGTTCGGGCTTGGAAGGCGGCGGGGTGACCGGCTGTTCCTTGGTCGCGTCCTCGGGGATCGGGTCGATGGCGTCGAACTTGATGGTGGCGTCGGCGCCGAACTTCCGGTAGAGGCGGAATTCGACTTCATTCTTGACCAGGAAGTTACCTTCGCGGGAACGCAGTTCGGCCTTATAGGGAAGGATGAACTCTACATCGCTCAGCTTCTGGAAGTCGTAGTTCAGGTCCAGCGAAATGTCCTGAATGGGAAAATCGAGAGGCATATTCTCGCAGGTCAATTTGATGCGCATGACGGCGCCTGAGTCGCGGTCGACGTAAATCAATCCGCGATATCCAGCGACCACCTGCTGAGCGCGGCGGTAGACGATCCGGTATTGCGAGCGCGCCTGCGAAACACGGAAGCTATAGACGTGCATGCGGCGCCCACGGAGGGTGGCCCAGCGCTCCCACTGAAAATCGGTCTCGGTTTTCGGCTCGAAAATCTCCTTGAGCATCGAACCGAATTCGCCGGACGACGATGCGCCGTCCAACTGGTCGTGGGAGACGGTCACAAAGCGGTCGTTGATTGAACTGACTTTATACGACTCCTTTTGGTCGAAGAAGGTTAATTGTTCATTGATCTTGTCGGCGAGGCGGAAGTCTTCGCGGCCAGTGGGATCGAAGTACCGGCGGGTAATCTGGGCGCAGATGAAGTCGGGCAGCTTGCGGACGTAGCTAAGGGCGTATTCTCGCGTTTCGGCGAGGACTTTGGCCTGCTCCTCGGAACTGGGCGCGGGCGGCGGTGGAACGCTGGTGCGGTCGATCGACACGCGCGCCGGAACGGGAACGGGCGCGGGCAGGTCCGCGGAGGCTTCCTTGAGGACGCGGACAGCGTCGAGAATCCGGGGGCTGGGGTTGGCGCCGCGAATTTCGTCGAGCTGCTGATCGGTGAGGCGCGTGGTGAGCTTAACCTTACCCAGGTATTTCGCCACTTCGCGATCGTTCTGGTGAAGTTGCACGGCCGACTTGACGAACCGTTCGAGTTCGTCGGAGGTCATTTTGACCTGGGCTGAAGCAGCGGCCGCCGCGAAGGTCAGCAAGAGCAAGAGGCGTGTCATTCGCGAGTTGGTGTCCTGTCCCGTTTCATTATCGACTGCCGGTGCAATCGCCCGTCCCGCTCTTTCCTAACGCCTTGAGCCGGTCTTGAGTGCGACCTTACGATCGCGCCTCGACGGTCGCGCCTCATGGCCGCCTGGGTTGTAG
>JBDTTK010000073.1:0-10681 GCA_039930685.1 Bryobacteraceae bacterium
CCATCGTGTCGACGACGAAGCCCTTGCGGGTCAAGGCCTGCAGTGCACTGCGCTGTCGTCCGCGCCCATTCTCCATGTGGAGGGCGTCACCGAGAAGGTCGGCGAGATCTCCATGAACTGCCAAGGGGGGCAAGCCAATCAGAATCTCACGGGCAACTTGAATATTTTCCTCAACGTGAATCTGACAAATCGGCTTACGTCCAGCGGTTTCACGGATATCGTATTGACGGTCGACAACGGCTCCGGCCCGGTCCTGTCGAACGTACAGGCGCAGTTGGTCGCCGCCAATCAGGCGGTGTTCAACGGCCTCAGCTTTACGTTATCCAGCCAAGGCGCCGTTGTCGTACGAATCATCAATGTGCGCGCCAATGCGACGCAGGCCCGCGGATCCACGGTTCAGATGCAGATCGCGTTTAACGCCGCGAACATTGTCAGCGTATTTACGAGCCAGTTCACGGTGGGCATTCCGCTTCCCTCCATGCTCGGAAGCACGGCCGGGCGGCTGCTCTGTTCGGCCGTGGGTTCGCCGTTTCCGGACTACATCAACTCCGTGGTGGGCTTCGCGACCGCCGGATCCGCCGTTTCGTCGTTCCGTGTTACCGAAGGCTTTGCAGCCTCCTTTTCGCCGCGGTCGGACGCGTCCAATTTTCAGGCGGACTCCGGGGTACGGATCATTTTCAAGTACACGGGCTATCCGGCGGCGGCACGTATCTTTGTGCCCGACGTCATCGTCGGCACGGACGGCACGGTGCCGACATCGGCCGGTGATCTGGGGCTTCCGGTTCATGGCGGCGCGTTCACCGCGGGTAGCAGCGCGCTTCTGCTGGCGCGCGTGAGCGGCGCATCGGCAACCGGCGCCGGAGGCGTTCCAAATACCACCGCGCCTCCGAACGGCAGCGGCATCGTCACCTTCGACACCACGAGCGAAGTCCTGCTGGATAACGGAACGGGATACGCAGTGTACGAAGTCATCTCGGGCGACCAGTTCTCGCTGCAGTCCGCCCAAATTCCCACATTCCTTACGCTGCCTCCGGGCGCGGTCAGTTCGACCTTCCAGACGCAACAGGACGTGTTCCTGGCGGCTGTTTCCAGCACGCCGGTCGCTTCACCGACCGCCGCCGTCCCTCGCTTTGTGTCGATTGCGCCAACCACCGACTGCATCACGTTGAACGACTGCAACGCCCCCTACTTTCCGAAGCTGGTTGTCGACACGCCGCCGGCGCTGCAATTCTCGGCAAACACGACCGGCGCGGTCCAGACTCTGTACGTGCCTGTCCGGAACGAGGGCGGAGGAGTCCTGTTTTGGAGCGCGGGCGTCATCTACAACGAAGTCACCGGCTGGCTTCGTTTGGATCCTGCTTCGGCCTTTAATAACGGCACCATCCGCGTCGACGCGGTCCCTAATGGTTTGCCGCCCGGCATCTATTCCGCGACGATTCGAGTCAATGCGGGCCTGTCCGGGGTGATGACGGTTCCTGTCAAGCTGACCGTCGGAACCGGACCGAGCGCGCTGCCGCCCGTGGTCACGTCGGTGCGCAACGCAGCGTCCGAATTCGTGAGTGCGATTGTGCCAGGATCGCGTGCGGTGATCAACGGGGACCGGTTTACGGGCGCAAACATTCTAATTTCGATCGATGGCGCTCCAGCCGCCATCATCGAGCGGAGCGTCAATCGGCTACTGATTCTCGTTCCGGATTCGATTGGGCCAAAGAACGGCTCGCTGCTCACTATCTCGATCGACGGCAATTCTGCGCCGTCTGTTCTGGTCAACGTCGCGGCGGTCGCGCCGGTAATCTATCCCGCCGGTGTTTTGAATCTCGACTTTTCGGAGAATACGGCGCAGAACCCCGCCTATGCCGGGACTGCATTCCAGGTGTTCGCCACGGGACTGCCGCTTAATGGAAAGATCACGGGTCGCGTACACGACATCGATATTTTCGATCCGTTGTACGCAGGCCCCGCGCCGGGCGCGATCGGGATCCAGCAGGTGAATCTACAGATCCATCCGCTGTTCCCGACGTTTCAAACTTTCATCTACGTCTGCGGACAGGTTCCGGGCGGCGAACGCATCTGCAGTTCGGCGATTCCGATCTGGCTGCGTAGCGCAACACAGTGATCGAGGCGACGGGAAAAACATCGCCGCGAATCGTTGAGATTAAAGGGCGTTTCGATTAACGATCCGAAACAACCGCAACCCATGGTGGTTGGGCCGCGTTCATTTGTTTAGAAAGGCGGTTTGACCTTTTATGAACAGATGGATGATCGTACCTGTCTTAGCGCTCGCGTCGTTAACGGCGTGCGCAGAGCGCGGCGGCTATTATGCGCGCAACGGTCCACCTCCCCCGCGTATCGAGCGATACGGCCCGGCTCCGGGAGCGGGATACGTCTGGATTGACGGCTTCTACTCGTATCGGGGAAACAACTATTCGTGGGTGCCTGGCCGATGGACGCGGCCGCCGCGTCGCGGAGCCCGTTGGGAACGAGGCTACTGGGAACACCAAAATCGCGGCTATCGGTGGCACGACGGACGCTGGCGCTAGGCTTTGGCCGTGGGCGGGACAGATTGCTGGACCGCCCGAGGGATACTTGCAGGCTACTTCTTTGCACGGATCCGATATAGAGCCTTGTCCGTCCGCAAGAAGATGGAATCGCCATCCAGCGCAAGCGATGCGTGGATGGGCTCGTCGAGCGAGTTGGTATCGAGGACTTCGAAGTCGGGTCCGGCTTTGACGACAAACGTGTCGCCGTCATTGCTCGACAACAGGATCTTACCGTCGAAGGCCACGGGCGACGCGGTGTACTTGGTCGGCTTCGGCATCCGCTTCCCTTCGTACTTGATGGCGCCGGTCGCGACGTCGAGGCACGAAAGCGATCCGTTGTCGGCCACGAGGTAGAGGTAATCGCCGTAGATGATCGACGAAGGGATGTAGGCCGTGCCTTTGTCGTAGCTCCACGCGACGCGCTGATCTTCGGGCACGTCGGGCCGCAAGGCGAGCACCTTTTTCTTCGGATGGTAACCGGCGGCGATGATGAGGCCTTTGCCCGAGATGGGCGTATTGGCGGCGAAGGCTTCGACGCCGGGTCCGCGCCAAAGCTCCTTTCCGGTTCGCGGGTCGTAGGCGATGACCGCTTCGGTCGCCATCGTGATTACTTCTTTCTTGCCGCTGCTGTCGAAGAGCACTGGCGTCGACCAGCTGGCGCCGGTTTTGCGCGGCGTCTTCCACGCGACGGAGCCGTCCTTCGCTCGCACCGCGGCGATGAACGAATCCGCGCCGTCGTCCTGATCCGATTGGACGATGATCAGGTCCTCAAACATCAGCGGTGAACTGCCGGGGCCGAGGTTTAGGGCGTTGATACCGCCGAACGACGCCTTCCATTTCTGTTTGCCGTCGAAGTCGTAGGCGTACATCCCCTGCGATTCGAACCAAACGTAGACGTTCTTGCCGTCCGTGATCGGCGTCGGCGAAGCATAGGTATTAAAGGAATGCTTGCCGTCGTAGACCGGACCGTTATAGGAAGTCCGCTCCCAGATCACCTTGCCGGTGTCGGCGTCGAGGCAGATCACTCTTAGCTCATATTTGCGGTCGGCGTCGGATGTCTGCGGGTGGACGAAGTCCGCGGTGCCGCCGATCTTGTGCTTGCGCGGTGCGACTCCGGGAATCTGTTCACCCTTAATCCCGGTAGTGACGAAGATTTTTCGGCCGACGACGATCGGCGAGGAGTAGCCGGCGCCGGGCAGTTCCGTCCGCCAGGCGATATTCTCGGTCGCCGACCATTTCAGGGGAAGGTTCTTGAGGTCGGAGACGCCGTTAGCGCCAGGACCGCGAAACTGCAGCCAGTCCGCCTGGGCGGACGCTGCGAACAACACAAGAGCCGCGACAAAAAGATAGTTCATATCAGAAGAAAAGACGATCCTCGGGAAGTTCCGATAGCGCCCGTGGCTGGGAGAACATGGCAGACTGAGATCGCGACCGGTTTCTTCAGGGTCGCATGCTGGCGTCGGCCGAATGGGTGGCGTCAGCGGCCCGGGTAGTGCCTGGCGAACACCCGCGCGCCTGCGACGCAGCCGCGCGGATCATCCAGAAGCTTGCAGGTGTAGAACATCGACTGCACGATCTCGCCGAAGTTGAGACCCTTGAATGCGCCTTGTTTGTTCGGTTCCTTGTTGACCCCGGTCCGCGTGTTTCCCTCGGTCGTCACATTGCCGTCGGGCAGGATCTTAGTCATCTCCCACTGGGCGCCCTTATGCATCGCGGCGCGGAGCCGCGCGTCCGGAAAATGCGAGGTATAGAAACCCAAAATGAGAACGGAAACGGCCTGGTAGCTGGAGTCCCCTCCGCCGCGCTCCACGAAAACCCCGTCGGCGGACCGGAAGTGGGCCATTCCTAGATCGATCATGTGTTCGGCCTCGGGGCCCGGCGCCTTGTCACCCACGAACTTCCTGCTCAAACCGAAGGCCACGGCCGAGATCAAACACCGGTTCGGCGCATGGCCGTTCTCTTTTCCGAGAGCCACGATCTGTTCAGGCTTCGACAGCCAGTCAACGGCGCGGCGCGCCTTCGGCTTCAGTGCGGCGATCTCGGCCTTGTACTTCGTTACGAATTCGCTTTCCTCAAGCACCAGCATCGCTCTCGAAAACCAGCACAGGAAGAATGCGTTCGTGGTGGACCGGCCGGTCGGCAGATCGCCTAGACTGCCGTCCGCATTCTGATGATCGAAAGTCACGGCGGCGACGCGGAGGCCCTCCTCAATCCAGTCCGGCTTTTTAAGAACGACGCCCATCGTGAGCGTGTACATTCCGCCGCGCTGATAGCCGGCCTGGAAGAGATCGGACGTCTGCTGCGAGCCGACAAACCCTCGCGTGTCGGCGGGCCGTCCGCGCATTTGCTCGATGACGTTCTGCGGGAAGCTCCGCAGGAGTTTCAGCTCCTGCGCTAACGCGGGGACAGCGAGCGTGACAACGCACGCGCACAGCCATCGAATGTTCATAAGAGACGCTTACTCGATTTCGGCTTCTGCTTGGCCTCGATCATGCGCCATGCTTCGAGGACGTGGTACCCGAGTTCCTCGTCGTCGACTTCGCTCAGCTCGATCCCCACCCACCCCTTGACGCCGACGTACGGAGGACGGAAGTACGTCTTCGGCTCTGACGCGATGAGAGATTCCTGCACGCCAGGCTGCGCCGCGATCCAGACCGCGATGTGCCCGTCGTTGTGGTGATTGTTCACGAACATCGCGTAGACCCGCTTGCGGACGAAGAACGTTGGCGCTCCATGCGACACCGTTTCCGTCGTTTCCGGAAGCGCCAGACAGATACGCCGGACGCGCTGCAGATGCTCTTCGCCTGGGTTTCCCTTTTTCGCCATAACCAGTCAGGGCTTGACGCCGGGGGATGTCTCTTTCACCGTGCGCCAATCGATCTCCGCCGCGTGGCGCGAGATGTAGTCGAGGTACATTCCGCCTTCGACCATCGTGAGGAATGGCGGATTGAGGACCGAGCCGGACGTCAGCGGATTTCCAGCGGGGCGAATCCCTATCAGGATCGCGTCGTGCCGTTCACGAAACATGTGCGCCAGCGGACCAAAGCTCAGGCTCATGCCGTCCGGTACGCGGATGCTGCGCAAATCCTGGCCCTCGGGCGACAGCAGATTCTCGAAGACCTGCGTAATTCCGGGATTGTGGATCTCGCGAACGATCATCGGCACGTCATTCGCCTTGATGCAGACGACGCGACTGCGGTCGACACGCTCGATGTCGACCTCCTTGCCGGGGTCGTTCGCCTTCACGACGATGGCCGCGGTGGCATTCAATTCCTTCACGGCGAGCGCGATGGAGATGCTTTCGTAGTCCGTGCTCGCGTGGATGATCACTTTGCTGGCCTGCGCCACGGCGGCCCGCGTCATGACGTCGGTGCTCGTAGGATCGCCGCGGACGAAGTCGATGAAATCGGGGAACGGATTGCTCTCCGTCGAGTGGGAGCAAAGGACGATCTGCGTGCCGCTCGATTGCTGGTCCGCAATCAACTGGCGGATGAGCGCCGCCGTCTCGGCGCCCCGGTTTCCGAAAATGACGATGTGCCCTTTCATGGCAAATCCAAGAAGACCCTTCTCCCGCCGTCTGACGGCGTTTCCAATCGCGTTGAACACGTGGCCCAAGGCTACCGCCGCCGCACCGATGCCGCCGATGGCGATCTCGCCGGCGGTGAGCCGGCCCCCCGCCGTAATCGGAGCGACATCTCCATATCCGACCGTCGTTAACGTCACCACAAAGAAGTACGTGAACGTCGACAGCGAAACGATCGGATTGCTCTCCGGCTCGGTGAGCCGCATCATCGCGTAGCCGCCCACGTACAAGCCGGCAATGAGGACGCACAGCGTCAACCACGGAGCCTTGCCCCACCACTTCAGAAGTCTGCGCTTTAGCTGGAGAAGAATTGTGACCTCGCACCCCCCGGCGGCACGAGTTTACCAGACGCGGCTCGGCGGACGCGACCTTGGGATGTGTCTGTCTTTGGGATGTGTCGGGCTAGCTGTGCTCGGATGGAGGTTCGCCGGCGACGATGCGCTCCATCCGGCGCAAGGCCTCGTCAGCCGAGTCGACGTGCAGGGGACCGCGCGGAAACGGTTCCATCTGCGCAACCATCAACCAGATCGCCGTCTGGAGCGCCTTAGCCTGCGCCTTGTTGAGATATTCCGCGCGGCCCGGACTGTTCAGGTGGAATAGGAACTGATCCGAGTAGTAGGGATCCGCAAAGCACAGGCGCACGAGAGCGGGCACGAAATAGGCAAAGGCGTGGTCGCTCGCCATGCAGATGGGATCCCAACCGGGATTGCTTCCCTGTTCGAGAGAAAGCGTTTCAGGCGTGTGAGCCTCCATCGTCTCGTTGTGTTCCTCGCACTCCTCGCAGCGGCAGGTCCCGCGATAGAAGATCTCCGGACGCTGGACCTCGCCGAATGCCTCGTTGACCCTCGCAAGAACTTCAGCGACGGACGGCGTCTCGCCGGTTCGTGGCGGCATACGACCCAGTTTGCCGCAGATCGGAACGGAGATTCATTCGGATTGGGGCGAAATCGAGTCTATCGGCCGCCGCGCCGCACTACGGTTATGTGCGAAAAGCCTTCCGCTTTTGACGGCGGAGTCAGCCGATCCGCCATCTGGCGAATGATGTCCTCAGGTACTTTCCGCGCTCTGGATTGGTTCCTTGCGACACAGACGTCAACCGGAGTATCGAAGAAAAGCGCCTCTGCGTCCGCGCCGTGGAGGTTGGCGAGCACGATGTACGGCTTGCGCTCCCAGGGGGCGAGGTTGGTCGCGTCCACATACGTCAATGGGCGTTTTAGAGCAAGACGCCGACGAAGCAGGTCGCGAAGAGTAGCGAAGACTTCCCGGTGAATGCTCTGATTGTTGACGTCGTCCGACAACAGGACGCGTACGTCGTCGCTCGACAACACCGGACTGGACATTGCGGCGCGTTCACGGATTCCATGCTTGCGCAGCCACGTAGACTTACCGGCGCCCGGCAGCCCAATACAAACGATGACCTTCATACAAAGAGAAAGGGCCAGACGCTCGCAGCGCCCGGCCCTTGGATTGTATCGCTCCGATCGGAACGCCTATACGTAGAACTTCTCGGCGTCGATCAGCCGCGCGGCAATCTTTTTGCGCAGTCCGATGACGTCAACCGGTTCCGCTTTCGTGAAGCGCTTGAGTACGGAAAGGTTCATGCGGAGCGCATCGCCCTCCGCGCACGCAGCGAGAACGGTCTTGGCCGCGGCTTCGATGATATCGAGCGCGTCGCGTCCGAACACCTTTGCCATTTCGTGCGCGTGATCAGAGTTCTTGCCCGAAGCCGCGATCTTGCGGGCGCGGAGCACGGTCGACTCGAAGGCGTAGGAATTCATGAGCACGTCGGTGATGTTTGCCATCACTTCCTGCTCGCCTTCCACCTTCTCGCCGAACTTTTGGTATGCCACGCCAAGGAGGAATAAGCTGATCTTCTTGAAGTTGTCGACTAGCTTCGTCTCTTCGGCGAACTTGTCCGCCGAAGCGTCGGCCGCGAGGGCCGGACCCGCCATGATCTCGGCTTGCAGCTTCTTGACGGCCTCGACGAGAGCAAGCTGGCCGCGCTGCGCTTTCTTCAGCAGCATGCCGGTTGCGAGCAGCCGGTTGATTTCGTTCGTGCCTTCGAAGATCCGGTTAATGCGCGAATCGCGGTACGCGTGCTCAACGCCGTAGTCCGCGTGGAAGCCGTAGCCGCCATGGATCTGGACGCCTTCGTCGGTGACGTAGTCGAGAGTCTCCGACGCAAATACCTTGATGAAGGAGCATTCCGCGGCGAAGTCTTCCACCGTCTTCAAGAGCCTCGCGGCTGCGTCGGACTGGCTCCAGTCCCAGCCTTCGAGCTGGCTCTCAATCGAGCCGACGACTCGATACGTCATGCTTTCGGACGCGTACATTCGGACCGCCATCTCCGCGATCTTGTGCTGGATCATCCCGAATTCAGAGATCGACTTGCCGAACGCCTTGCGTTCGTTGGCGTATTTGATCGAGATCTGCAGGCAGTCCCGGCAGCCGCCTTGTGCGAACGGTCCCAATTTGAGACGCCCGATGTTGAGGATGTTGAACGCGATGATGTGTCCGCGTCCGACCTCGCCGAGCACGTTCTCGACCGGCACCTTGACGTTGTCGAGATAGATGGCGGTCGTCGAACTGCCCCGAATGCCCATCTTGTTTTCTTCTTTGCCGGGAGTTACGCCCGGGAAAGCCCGCTCGACGAGGAAGGCCGTAAACTTGTCGCCGTCGACTTTCGCGAAGATCGTATAGAGATCCGCGTAGCCGCCGTTGGTGATCCACATCTTCTGGCCGTTGAGGACGTAGTGCTTTCCGTCGGGCGTGAGGTCCGCGCGGGTGCGGATGGCCAGCGCGTCCGAACCGGCCTGCGGTTCGCTGAGGCAGTAAGCCGCCAGCATTTCCGCCGACGCGAGCTTCGGCAGGTACTTCTGCTTCTGCTCTTCCGTGCCGAACATCAATAGCGGCAGCGTACCGATGCCAGTGTGCGCGCCGTGCCATGCGGAGTACGAACCTTCGCGCGCGACGCCCTCGGCGACGATGAACATCGAGGTGAGGTCCATTTCCATGCCGCCGAACTTCTCGGGAAGAACCACCGCCGTAAGGCCGAGCTTCGCCGACTTGCGAAGAATGTCGAGGCAGACCTGATATTCCTTGTGCCGGATCTTCTCGATGTTCGGCACCACTTCCTTCAGCCAGAACTCGTCGGTTGTCTTCGCGATCGCGCGATGCTCGTCCGTGAAGTCTTCCGGAGTAAAGATGTCCGCCGGGGCCGGATTTTCCAGAAGGAATGCGCCGCCCTTGGTTTTGGGAATTGCCACTGTCATCGTTGCCATGGTTCTACCTCGGTTCTCTCTAAGAGAGATGCTTTGATCTTAGTTCAAGCGTTCAAAAATTCCGGCCGCGCCCTGCCCGCCGCCGATACACATGGTGACCATGCCGTAGCGGACCTGCCGGCGGTCCATCTCGCGGAGGATGGTCGCGGTGAGTTTCGCACCCGTGCATCCCAACGGATGCCCCAGCGCGACCGCGCCGCCATTCACGTTCAGCGTATCGATATCGATTCCGGTGTTCCGTTGGACGGCGAGCGCCTGAACGGCGAACGCCTCGTTGAGCTCCACCAGCCCGATGTCGGCCATCTTCAGCCCGGCCATTGCCAGCGCCTTCGGAATGGCAACGATCGGCCCGATGCCCATTAGTTCCGGCGGCACTCCGCCGACCGCGAAGCTGACGAATCGCGCCTTCGGCTTCAAGCCAAGTTGCTCCGCCTTGCGCGCGCTCATTACGATCGCCGCGGCGGCGCCGTCGCTGGTCTGCGAAGAGTTGCCTGCCGTCACGCTGCCCTTGGCGTGAAACACCGGCTTGAGTTTGGCGAGCGCCTCGATCGACGTATCGGCGCGCGGACCCTCGTCCTTCTTGAAAGTCGATTTGCGCGTTACGGTCTTGCCGTCTTCGAACGACGTGGTTTCCACCTCGAGCGGCACGATCTCGTCGTCGAACTTGCCCTCGGCCTGCGCGTTGAGCGCATTCTGGTGGCTGCGAAACGCGAACGCATCCTGATCCTCGCGCGACACGCCGTACTTGTTCTGGACGCGCTCCGCCGTCAGGCCCATGCTGATGTAGACCTCCGGGTAAGTCTCGGCGAGGTACGGATTCGGCGCGGGCTTGTGACCGGCCATCGGGAGCAGGCTCATCGACTCGGTGCCGCCGGCGATCAGGATTTCCGCCCCGCCGGACCGGATGCGCTCGGCCGCCATCGCGATTGATTGCAACCCAGACGAACAGAAACGGTTGATCGTGACGCCCGGAACCACGTCCGGCAAGCCCGCCCGCAAGGCGGCGATCCGGGCGACGTTTGCGCCCGACTCGGCTTCGGGTGTCGCGCAGCCCATGATCACATCGTCAATCTCTTCTTTGGGCACCTGCGGATATTTCGCGCACAACGCCCGAATCACGTCCGCCGCCATGTCGTCCGGCCGGTAGTTGCGAAGTGTGCCGCGGCCGCTCTTGCCGACGGCGGTCCGTAAACAATCGATGATGACTGCGTCTTGCATTTGTGGTCCTTTGGGTTGCTCGTCCTAATTGCGGAGCGGCTTGCCGGTCTTCAACATCG
>JBDTTK010000074.1:0-10650 GCA_039930685.1 Bryobacteraceae bacterium
CACGCGCAGCGGAACGCTGCCCGGATTGTGCAGATACAGCGTCTGCGAGAGTTTCAACCCGCGCTGCTGCCTTCCCATGTCGATCGTCGCGCCACCCGGAACCACCACACGCACTCCGTTGATCTCCTGGGCTAGTTCGACCCCGAAGGTGGCAGTGATTCGTAGGAACACCGTCAGGCTGTTCACCGTGAAACTGGCGCTGTAGGCTCCCACGGCCGCGCCAGTGAATCCGACACGGATGTCGGCTGCGGCTCCCGGAGCGAGCACGTACGGCAACGTCGGGCGCGCGGTGATCGTGAATCCTGAACCCGCCAGTCCGATGGATTGGATGCTGTTTGCCGTGGAGCCCACGTTGCGGACCCGAATCCGCAATTCGGCCGAATCGCCGACGGCTACTGAGCCAGCATCGTAAAGCGCCGAAAGCGGTGTTTCGGTCGTACCGTCGAATGCGAACAGTTGGATCTGGCCAAACGACACTGCGGGCAGTGCGAGCCCGGCCACTGCCGCGAAGAGGAAGAATCTCATCGCACAGTCCCCCTACCAGCGGAAGAAGCTAGTCGTGTGGCTGGCTCTTCACCGACGGCGGGTAGGGCGAAGACCGGATCCCGATCCAGCCGGACCGCCCACTCTCCAGCCTGCAACCAGCCTTCGCCCATGGCCAAAAGAGTCGCCGGAGCCGAGTCCAGATTCCAGCGGCGCTCGACGCCCGAAGTGAAGTCTAGCCAGATGATGCTGCGGTCTTCGACATAGACGAGTCCCGCCGACAGCAGCAGTATCGGCCCGCCAGTGCCGGGCAGGGCCTCCGTTCCTGTTAGGAACCCTCTCGCGTCGAAGCGCAGGAGCTTCGCCTCACCGGATTTACTCCTTACTGCAAGCGAGATCTCGATCGCCGAAGCACTCAGCGCCAAGACAGTTCCCTCAACCTCCGGCAGCGCCGTTTGCCGGACCGCACCGGCGAAACTCAAAACCGAATGGTTTTCAACGAAGTAGGCCGCGCGCCCGGACGCGCTCAGAATGGCCGGACCCTCGGGCACCTCGTGGCGGGCGACCTCGGCGCCGCTGCGATCGACCTGCAACACCGCGCCTTCGACGTGGATCAGGCCGCCACTCGAATCAAACGTGGACGCGAGAACGTCGACGACCCGCAAGACGTCGCCGGCGACGAAATTGCCGCTCACTCCGTGAACAATGCGCAATTGCCCCGCCGCCGTTCGAATCACCCCTGCCGTCGGCGGCGTGAATTGGGCGGCGAGATGGGGCGCAAGCGCTGCGAGCGCGCCGAACAGCACTGGAAGCAACACAGGTTGCATCATTTGGACAGTCTCCTGGCTTAGGGTTTTCCGAGGATCACGGTCGGCGATCCGATGCGCGGAGCGTTCGACGCGGCGGTGGGCGAAGCCGCGCCCCCTTTTCCGGAAAGCGCTCCTGCCGCGAAGCCTCCACCGGCGACGCCCGCTACAATGATCAAGATCGTGGTCCACCGCTTACCGCTTTTGACAGACGGCCCGCCGTGCGCGTCTGTGCGCGCCTCGACCTTCTCGCTGATGTAGACCTGGCTCAGGACGCCGGCGCGGGCGGATTCCTTCACCGCGGTGATTCGGACCGCTACCGGCCCCGGAGTCCGGTTCCACTGCATGCCCCAGACGCTCGCGCGGCCATCGGCCTTAGTCACTGCGACCTCCGTCTTGGACCCGTTCTGGAACGTCCCCGTCGGCCCTGAGTCGGGGAGCAGAAAGCTGACCGCCGCTCCCTCCACCGGACGGCCTGTCTCATCCGTGACCTGGACCATGAACCCTTCTGTCGCGCGCGACCCAAGTCCGTAAACCACGCCTTCGCCCTCCATCACCCGCAGTTGCAGAATGGCCGGAGCCGAGTCCGGGCGGGGAACGCGCGGGACCACTCTTGCCGGGGCGTCTGAGACCGGTTTGTCCGAAGGCGTCAGGTTGCTGACCCACGCCAGCGACTGGGCCGCCGCCCGCCGCAGAGACGCGGTCTCGATTTCAGTGGCGGTCTCCGCGGCCCACGCAATGGCCGGATTGCCTCCCGGCACTCCAAGCAGAAGAAGCGTGCCAAGCATGCGGCGAACACGCAAAGAGATCACGTCAATAACGTGCCTCCCGGACCGGAATTTTCTCAGTCCAGTTACGGTCGGCCGGAGCGGGATCAGACGGCCAGCGTGATACAATCACAATGAGTCCGCCCTCGCAGTTCCCCCGTCTTACTGCAAATCTCCTGTTCGAAATTTGTTCCCCGCCTGTCACTGGGAAGTCATCACCAACCGCTATTTTGGGAAAGGATTACTTACGAATGAGACACGGCTATTTGATTGACATGGATGGTGTTATCTACCGCGGCTCGGAACCCATTCCGGGCGCGGCCGATTTCATCCGCTACTTGCAGGAGGAAGGAATTCCCTACCTCTTTCTTACGAATAACTCAGCGTTTACGCCCCTCGATGTCGTGGTGAAATTGAGGCGTTTCGGAATCGCCACCTCACCCGATCACGTGTATACTTCGGCCTTGGCAACGGCCGAATTCGTCCAGCGGCAGCGGCCCGACGGCACGGCCTTCGTCATCGGTGAAGGCGGTTTGCTCAATGCTCTCAACGACGTGCAGTACGCCATCACCCAGAATTCACCGGACTACGTGATCGTCGGCGAAGGGCGGGTCTTGAACTTCGAGTTGGTCGAACTGGCGCACCGTCACATCATGAATGGCGCGAGCCTTCTTTCAACAAATTCAGACACTTGGTGCCCGACGGATGCGGGTCCGCGCCCGGGATGCGGAGCGATTGTCGCGCTGCTCGAAGCCGCCAGCGGACGCAAGGCCTACCACGTCGGAAAGCCAAATCCCTTCATGATGCGGACCGCGCGCAAGCGCATCGGCCTCAGCACCGACGAGGTAATCATGATCGGCGACACGATGGAGACAGACATCCGTGGAGCCACAGACTTGGGCTTCGAGAGCATCTTGGTTTTGACGGGGTCGAGTAGCCGCGAGAGCCTGCGCGAATTCCCATACGCGCCGACTCGAGTTGTGGAATCGATTGCGGAATTGCTGCCGCGAGAAGTGCTTGCGGGCGCTTTCTAGCGAAGGCGCCGCAATTACGGCGGGCTTAGGCCAGCGTCCAAGCCCTGTCTTTTTAGCACTCTACGGGGTTGCTATCCACCAGTCGTGTATCGGTAGCATGACTGGTATCGGACCCTACCGGCGCAAGTTCTCTGTGAGCGTTTGCGTCAGGTAGGGGTTGTAGAAACTGCTTCGGCTTGTTCTTGCTGCCCGGAGGCCGGCCGCGGCGCTTCAGTCCGAGGAACGGACCGCCCGCGTCCTCCCTTCGCCACTCCCGGGCCGACTCTAAACGTTCAAAGGCTTCGATCGCCGCAGTAACCGCAGTGATCCGCGCACGCAATTGAGCGATCATGTCGTGTGCTTTCATACATTTCCTCGCAATTAGGGATTGGCCTTACCTGTTGAGCGGAGACACACGGTCGCCTCTGCACACTCATACTCAACGTAGATTCTGGCCGCAACGGATTAGCTTCAATGTATTAAATGGTACAAGACACCTCTGAAATGTGGTGGACTCCCGGATTCCGATGGCGATTACGTCTGGAACCGCCCGGTTCCTACGGCGCGACCGCCACCGTCACCATGTTTGACGCCACACCGCCGATTGTGATCTGAAGAGGCACCGCGTCCCCCACGTCGGCGGTTAGCGGCACCTGCAGGTTGATCTGATAAAGCCCCACCGTACCCGGCGCGAGGCCCGAGAACGTCACAGTCGCGTTCTTGCTGCCGATGGTCGCTGTCGGGTCGGTCAGCGTTCGCGAAAGTGTCGTCGTCGACGACGGAAGTCCTGTCCCTGGCCGATTGGTTACGGCGCCGAATCCTGTTCCGTAAACTTCGATCACCTCGCCGCGCTTTGCTGGACGCGAGTCGGGAAATGCGCCCACCGGCGCCGCGATCGTTGCCAAACCGGCGATTCGAATGGATCCCTGGCCGCTCCCCGCTCGGTTGGTCGCGAACAGGCCCGGCGCGAACGGCGCCGTTCGGAGATTGATCGTCCCGCTGATTTGGTCCCCCTGCACGACGGAGACCGAGAAGTTTGCGTTCGAGTTGGCCGTCCACGGCATTTGAAAGCTCAACTGGCCGGGCGAAACGAAGTACAGCGGAGCCGCAACGCCGCTGATAATCACAGCGCATCCGTCGAGGACGTACGGCAGAATCGCGCTCGGAGTCTGTTCCTTGAGCTCAGGGGCAAAATTTAGGCCGTAGAGCGTCACGATGCTTCCGGGCGAGACCATCCCCGGGCCTGGAATCGCCGAGTTCCCCAGCGCGCCCTCGACAATAAGGGGAGCTTCGCCGATCACAAACTTCATCGGTATGGACGCTCCACCGCCGAGACTGGGGTTGAAGACCACGATGGACGCGCGTCCGACGCCTTGGACATCGCTCGAGGGGACATCGATGACGAGTTCCGCATTCGTCCCCGACGACACAGTTCGCTTCGTGCCGTTCCAAAGGACTTGCGATCCCGGTCCGAAATTCGAACCCTTGATCGTAAGCTGCATGTCACCGGCGCCGGCCTTCACGGTCGGCGGCGTCAGTGAATCGATCACCGGCCGCGATACTGTCGCGGGGATGCTCAGGTCCCAAACGCTGCGTCCGTGGGTAGCCGCGCGCAGCGTGCGGGAAGGCCGGTGGAGCGCAAGCGAAAGCACGAACGAGCGAGGCAGTCCAAAGCCGGCTTCCGACCAGGTTGCGCCCGCATCCCGAGAGACCATCACGCCGGCATCCGTCCCGATGTAAAGCGTGTCGGGAAGATCCGGGTCGACGACCAGGTCGTTCACCGGCAGATTCGGGAGATTGCCGCTGGCATTGGACCAGGTCGCTCCGCCATCGGTGGTTTTGTAGACGTGGCCGGGACGAACCTCCCCGGTAACGGCGAACCCGGAAAACGTGACGTATGCCGTACCCGCGTCGAATGGATCGACCACTACGCGCGTTACCGCTCGACCTGGCAGACCACTCGAGCGGTCCGTCCAATTGACCTTGCCTGCACCATCGCCCGCGTTGGCGGTGACCATGACGCGCCCGTCCCGGGCCCCCGTGTAGATGACATTCGGATCGCTCTGCGCGACGGCGATCGTCGACAACGTCGCGCCGGCTCCAAAAGTGAGGTTCGGAGAGATGGCAGCCCAATTTCCCGCCGCATCCCTGGATTGCCACAGCCTAAAGGTTCCAAAATAGACGCGCTGAGAGTTCACCTGGTCGACCACAAAGGGCGGAATAAAAGCCACGGTGTCTTCCTGCGCGATCCCATTTTCGAAATTGAGCCAGGTGAGAACAGGCCCCAGTCCGCCGTTACGCCGGATGTCGATGTTCTGGCAGGTGGCATAGCGGATGTTCGGCGATGCCTGATCGATCCCGGTCCAGCCGCCGTCTCCGCAGGTGATATTGTCCCAGCCGTTGATGCCAGTGTAGGATTGCGTGCCGTTGTCTTGCGCGCCGGCCAGGGTAATGTTCGGATCGGTAGGATGCAGCGACATGCCGCTATAGAACTGCGTGATCGAGAGCGACTGGTTGAGTTGCGCCCAGTTCAGCGAGGTTTGGTCGGCTTCATCGGTGCTCCAGACGCCGCCATCGTTCCCAACGTACAAGCGGTGTCCGTCATTCGTGAACGTGAAGACATGCTGGTCGACGTGGTAGTTGACGCGGTTCGTTCCAGCCCCGAGAACCCGCCAGGTGATTCCGCCATCCAGGCTCCGGAGAATATTCAGTCCACCCAGGAAGATCACGTCCGGATTTGTAGGATGGACTTTGATCTCCATCGCGTACCAACATTGCGAACTGCAGTATTCAGGGACCGACGTAAGTTGCTGCCAGGTCGTGCCTTGGTCGGTCGACCTGAAGACGCCGAGATTGGCTCCAATGCGCGCGGAACTGCCGTCCGCGAAGGCCGCGTATAGATTGTTCGGCGCCGCCGCCGTTACGGCAAGCGTAATCCGGCCGATGTTAGCCGAAGGCAACCCCGAAGTACCGGAGAGTTTCCACGTGAGACCGCCGTCGTCCGACCGGTAGATACCGTTTCGCGTGCTGACTTGCGCCCGGCCGAGCCCCGCGTACACCGTATTGTGATTCTGTGGATGGAAAACGATCGAACTAGCCTGCACGGTTCCGAGAACGTTGGTCCAGGTCTCGCCCGCATCATCGGACCGGAACACTCCACCGGCGCTGCTGCCGGCCAGAATCACGTTGGTATCGTCGGGGTGGATGGCAAGGGCGCCAATCTTGAGACGGTTGAAGGGTCCCACAATGTTCTTCCAGGTTTGCCCGCCATCGCTGGATTTCAGAATTCCAGCTCCGTAGAAGGAATCCCCCGCATTGTTTTGCTCACCGGTGCCAACGTAAACGATGTCCGGATTTTTTGGATCGATAGCGATCGCGCCCGTCGAAAGCGACGGCTGATCGTCCGTCAGCGGGATCCAGGTACTACCTCCGTCGCGCGTCTTCCAGACTCCGCCGTCGGCAGCGCCGAGATAGGCGACATTGTTGTCACGCGGATCGATCGCAAAGGCCGTGACGCGTCCCGCGACCTGGTACAGCGGCGATCCCGGCTGATTGGTGGGCTGCGGCCCGATAAGCTTCCACGGATTGCCTTCTGCGGCGCGAATGCTGCCGGCTTTGATGGCCGCACGGCGTCGCGCGTCAAGTTGTTCGATGGCGACTCGACGCGCGCCCGCCGGAATGCCGTTTGGAAAGGCGCGCTGTTCGTAGAAAAAGCGCATCCGCTCCGAAGGTTTGTCGGTCGAGAGTTTCTGCGAGAATCCTGTGGACGAAAGCAAAAGAAAAGCGAGAAATGTTAGAAAAACGGGGAGCGGAAAAAGGCGCAGGTCAGAAAAGCGGGCTGGCATGAATAACCCCTTATGTTTTCTAGCGTATCGCAACTTACGCGGATCCAACCTTGCTTTTTCTAAACGCTGAATCCGCCGAAGATCCGCTTCCGCCGTCCCGTTTCGAATCGCTCATGTTCCTGGCGGAGGATACAGTCGCTGTCCTTCGTTGTCATTGAGCATTGCGCCGCGAAGGCTTTCTAGCTTGTGTGGTCGTGCAGGATCCGCCACCCGCCGGGCGAGCGAACGAATACGAGCGAATATATCCCACCCACGGGACCGCCGGAAGCCGCGTCCCGCTCCAGATGCCATTTCCCGATCACCAGCGCGTTGTCCGCACCCAGCATCCGGACTTCGACGTCACTGAACGTCAGCTTCCCCATTCGGCCGCGCGTCGGATAGCGCTTCTTATACCGCTCCAGCAACTGGCCAGACCCGCGAGTTACCGTTTCGCCCACAAACGTCGCATCCGGCGCGTAAAAGGTGACGAATGTCTCCACGTCGCCCCGGTTCCACGCAGCGGACTGCTTCTCCAGCACCCCCCGAATCGCCGCGTCCGGACTGTCCGCCGCCGCGGCCGATGACCCCAGCAGAATCACGCCCCCAACCAGGGGCAAAAGGAAGTTGCACGCATTCCGTAAGAGTTTCGTTATCATTGCAGTTAGATGCTCCAGCGGCAAACAGTGTACGCCTCGGCGTCCGCGCTGTCCAGACTCGCGGACATCGAAGGCGCGCTAGGGGAAGCCCTGCGTGGCAAATCCGATGTCGTCCGCCTCGCGCTCGTGTGCCTGCTTGCGCGCGGACACCTCCTCATCGAAGACGTTCCTGGCGTCGGAAAAACAACCCTCGCACAAGCCCTCGCCCGTCTGGTGCAATCCAGTTTCCACCGCTTGCAGTTTACGTCCGACATGTTGCCGAGCGATGTCCTTGGCGTCACGATCTACAACGCCCGGACGGAAGAATTCGAATTCAAGGCCGGACCCGTTTTTACCAACTTTCTGCTCGCCGACGAAATCAACCGCGCGACGCCCAAGACGCAGTCCGCGCTGCTCGAAGCCATGAACGAAACGCAGGTGACCATCGACGGCCGCTCGCACGTTCTACCGGAACCGTTCATGGTCATCGCCACGCAGAATCCGGTGGAGCATCACGGAACGTATCCTCTGCCCGAATCGCAGCTCGACCGCTTTCTCATGCGCGTCCGCATTGGCTACCCGGACGCCACCGCCGAACGCGAGATCCTGCGCCGTACCGCGCGAGCGATCAAGGAATCCGAAGCCGTTCTCGGCAGCGACGAATTGGCCGCCCTTCAAGCCGCCGTCTCGAACATCACCGTGGACGACTCACTCGTCGACTACATGCTGGCCATCGTCGAGAAGACGCGCCACCACGAATCGCTTTCTCTAGGCGTCAGCCCGCGCGGCGCGCAGGCGCTCTTCAAAGCTACGCAGGCGTTTGCCCTCGTCGACGGACGCGAGTTCGCGACACCCGACGACGTCAAGCGCCTCGTGCTTCCGGTCTGTTCGCACCGCGTCACGCTGAACGCGCGGGTCGCGCTCACTCAGCGCAGCACCGAGGCGGCGGAACGCGTCCTCCAGGAAATCCTCACTCAGGTGGACGTGCCGCTGTAGCGCCCGCGCCCCCGCAGAAAGACTTTAATGAAAACCGCAATTATCGGCCTCCCAATGGTCGGCAAGACCTCTCTGTTCACGATTCTGACCGGCGTCCACGAAGCGGCCCGTGTCGGCAGCATGGAAGCCCGCGTGGGTATGACCAAGGTGCCGGATGCCCGCGTCGACGCGCTGTCGACCTTGTTCTCGCCCCCCAAAATCACCTTCGCCACCATCGAATATCTGGACTTCCCCTCGATTTCCAAGGAATCGCTCCGCGACCCCGGCCTGCTCGCCAGCCTCCGCGTCGTCGACGCACTCGCGCATGTCCTGCGTTGCTTTGAGAGCGACACGGTGCCGCACGAGAAAGGCTCCGTCGACGCGATGCGCGATCTGGACGACGTCGACACGGAACTCATTCTCAGCGACCTCGTCGTCGTCGAAAAGCGGATGGAGCGTCTCGAGAAGGACCGCAAGAAATCTGTCAAAGATCCGGGCCTTGAGCAGGAGTTCGAATTGCTGGCCCGCTGCAAGGCAATACTGGAAGACAACCGCCCGCTCCGCGGCATCGAATTGACCGGCGAGGAAGAAAAGCGGATTCGCGGCTTCCAGTTTCTCTCGCAGAAGCCGATGCTTTGCGTCCTGAACCTCGGCGAAGAGGACGCGCCGAAGCTGCACGAGATCGAAGAGAAGTACCGCACAGGCCCTCTGGCAGGGCGTCCCGGGATGGCGGTCGCTGCGATCTGCGGAAAGATCGAAGCCGAACTCGCCGAGTTGTCGAAAGAAGAAGCCGCCGTCTACCTCGAAAGCTATGGGCTCAAGGAAGGCGCGCTCGAGCGCCTGATCTCGGCCACCTACACGCTGCTCGGTCTCATGTCCTTCCTGACCGCCGGCGAGACGGAAGTCCGCGCCTGGACCATCCCGCAGAACTCGAAGGCCGTCAATGCCGCCGGGGCAATCCACAGCGACTTCGAAAAGAAGTTCATCCGCGCCGAAGTGGTCAACTGGCAGGCGCTGATGGATCATAACGGCTACCCCGGCGTGAAGGAAAAAGGCCTGCTGCGCCTCGAAGGCAAAGAGTACATCGTCAAGGACGGAGACGTCCTCGTTATCCGGCACAGCTAGCGTCTCAATTTCACGGATCTCTACGGGCGGGCGCTTGGCCTGCCTGCCCCGACACGAACCGCCGGCCGTTTGTCTTACCAACGTGTTGTCTTACCAACGGTGCCTACGTTCCGGTCCCGTGCTAGGATCACCGACCATGGACCCGACCCTCTCCGAACAGATGATGCCGATCCTAGGGGCCGGGCATTCCGGCCCATGCACGACCGTGGCGGAACAAAGCCATAATTTACCTGCCGGGCGTGCGTGCAAAACGAAGCCATTCTGCAATAACTGCTTTGCTCCAAATGATCTGGCGGGATTTTTGAGGTCCGCCTGGCGTGCCCGGTGAGAGTACCGAACCTAGAGATTCGAACCGAAGCGAAGTCAGAAATACGAAACGAAGCCAAGCAGAAGCGCGATTCGAAACGAAGCCAGAACTACGAAACGAAGCCAGAAATCTGATCTGCTCGATAGGCGGCGGAACTTCCGGCAGTCCGCGAGGATCGGGGCGTCCAGGTTTTTTTGCGAAACGAAGCCACCGCGAAGGTCAAAGCCACGTCGGACATTCAATGAACCACGCCGTGACAACCAGAACCAGGCGGCCGCCACTGATGCGACGCTACCATGGGCGCGGAAGGATCGAGTCCGCAAGGCTGGGCGATGTCGTTGTGGATTTGGCGTTTATCAGGAGGCTGAATGCTGTGAGCGGTCGGGAGCCACGCACTCCAGCTCTTTGTCCCCATTTCCCAAGGCCGACTGTCGCGTGACTACCTTCGCGCTCGTCAGGTTGCTTCGGTTACAGTTGTGGAGTTTTTCTGAGGTTAAGTTATTGATGGAGCGCATCTTAAAATCCGTCGTCAGGTCGTTGGCACCGTTTCCGCCCCCGTTTCCGCGCCCGGTTTCAGCGCCAGTTAGCGCCCCCGGCTTCCGCCCAGTGGAGAAAACCAGTGGAGAAAACCAGCAATACGTCTTGTCACGCCGGTTTCCGCCCTAACTCTTGACCAGTTCCTCGTCGTCAACGGACCGCGAACTTACTGATCCTG
>JBDTTK010000075.1:0-10648 GCA_039930685.1 Bryobacteraceae bacterium
TTTCAACGAGCAGTCCACTGGCGGAGAGCGCGTTGTCGCGAATCATCTCCGCGGGGAGGCGTACGCGCGGTCCGTGGGCGAGCAGGCGATTCTCCGGATCGCGTTCGATCAGGGCCGGCGTCATCTTTGACGATTGGCGGTAGGTCGCCGACATCACGATCAGCTTCTGCATGTGACGAATGTCCCACGCAGAATCGCGAAATTCGACGGCGAGCCAGTCGAGCAATTGCGGGTGGCTGGGGGATTCGCCTTGCGCGCCGAAATCCTCGGAGGTTTTGACGAGTCCGGTGCCGAAATACATCTGCCAGTAGCGATTGACGGCGACCCGCGCAGTCAGCGGATTGGACGGGTCGAGCAGCCATTGCGCGACGCCGAGGCGGTTCACAGGCGCTCCCGAAGGCATCGGCGGGAGCACCGCGGGCGTTGCCGCGGTTACGACTTCGCCCTTATTCTGATAGTCGCCGCGGCCGAGAATGTGGGTCTCGCGGATGCCGGGCTTGTCGGCCATGACCATGGTGGTGGGCATCACGAACTCGAGGTCGGCGAGGTTTTTCTCCTCTTGCTTCTGGACCGTGAAGGCCTCGCGAAGTTCAACGGGCGCTGCGTGCGTCAGGAAATATTCGCGGAGGAAACGATTCTGTTCCCCACTTCGCGTGTCCACGGCGGCACGGAGTCCAGCGCGAGCGGGTTCTTCAGCAATGAAGCGAGATACTTCGGGCGTATCGAGCGACCGTGAATAGATGCGGAAGTCGTCGAGGCCGCCGCGGAACAGGAGCGACGATCCGAGAGTGCCGACCTCGAGCTGCGCGTCAGTCTTGGCGGATCCGTTCAGCGAACTGCGGACGATTTCGGTCTCGACGGCTTCGCCATTGACCCAGATGGTGAATTGCTTTCCGTCGTAGCTGACGGCGACATGGTTCAGATCGTCGATGTGGACGTGGCGGTCGCGCGTGCGAACTTCGAGGCTGCTCGCTGGATATTGGTGATTCAGGCGGAAGCCAACGCGCGCTTCAAGGCGCAGACGCGGGCTGAGTTTCGTGCCTGAGAGATAGAGCTCCCAGCCGCGTCGATTCGCATCGGTCCGGCGGGCGATGAGCATCTCTTCCTTGAGATCCGGAGAGTGCGACGTGTTGGGCCGAAGCCACAGGCTCAATGCGAAGGGCGCGCCACCGTCGAAGTCGCCGGTAGGGCCGAGCGCGATCTTGGTTTGTCCATCCAGCCGCAGTTCCTGCGCGACGGGTCCGTTGGCGAACGCTGATTTGCCGCTCTCCACGCGGCCGTGATGATAGCTGCCTGAGCTGTCGTTCAGGTTGCCGTCGAATTCGAAGTGAGCGACGAGTCCGTCGCGGTTGGTAGCTGGGATTCGCGCTGACGGAGACCAGTCATCGATTAGATCGGCGATTTTCTTGACGTCTAGTGTCTCGCGCAAGGCTTTCAAGTGCGCGCGGGTGGCGGTCAGCCGCGCTTCCTGGTCCGGATCGGGAAGCAAGATTTTGGGGTCCGCGTTGCCCTTTTTGCCGTCGAGGCCGCGCTCCGGCACGCTGTTGAAGAAGGCGAAAAAGCGATAGAAATCGCGTTGCGAAATCGGATCGTACTTGTGATCGTGGCAGCGGGCGCAACCCATGGTCAGCCCGAGGAAGACCTGCGAGGTAGTATCGACGCGGTCCATCACGTATTCGACCTGATACTCCTCTTCGATTGCGCCACCCTCGTAGTTGATCATGTGGTTGCGATTGAAGCCGGTGGCTACAAGCTGATCGCGGGCCGGATGCGGCAGCAGATCGCCCGCCAGTTGGTCCGTCACGAAGCGGTCAAACGGCATGTTCGAGGTGAACGCGCGGATCAGCCAATCGCGCCAGGGCCACATGTCGCGGTGGCTATCGATGTGGTAGCCATGCGTGTCGGCGTAGCGCGCGAGATCCATCCATTGCATGGCCATGCGCTCGCCGTAACGCGGCGAGGCGAGCAACCGGTCGACCTGTTTCTCGTAGGCCTGCGGACTGCGGTCCGCGAGGAAGGCGTCGATTTCGGCGGGCGTCGGAGGAATGCCGGTGAGGTCGAAACTGACGCGGCGAAGGAGCGTCGCGCGATCGGCCTCAGGCGACGGCTGCAGGCCTTCGGATTCGAGGCGCGCGAGCACAAAAGCATCAATGGGATTCCGCACCCAGGATTTCTTTTTGACGGCAGGCGCCTCGGACCGCTTGGGCGGGACGAAGGCCCAGTGCGTTTCCCAATGGGCGCCCTGCGCAACCCAGTCCTTGATGAGACCGATTTGCGTGTCGGTCAGCGAATGGCCGCTCGCTAGGGGCGGCATGCGCAGCGCCTTGTTGGTGGCCGTAATGCGCTGGATGAGGCGGCTCGCCTGCGGATCGCCGGGGGCGACGATGCGATAGCCCTTGCGCTCGGCGAAGACGCTTTCGCGGTCGTCGAACCGCAAATTCGCGACGCGCTGTTTGGCGTCGGGTCCATGACAGGCGAAGCAATTGTCCGAGAAGATGGGCCGAATCTGGCGATCGAAGTCCACGCCATGCGGTGCGGCCGCGAAACCCACCGTCGCGAAAAAGAAGCCGAAATAGCGCATACCAACCGGAATCCGCATTGTATCTCCTGGCGGCGTCCGGTACGCGAACGGGTTCTCGGACCATCGGCGGACGCTGTACCATTTGGTTTGCGGGCAAGGTAACGCAATAGACCCCGCCAGGAGAAAAACGATGAGCGCGCAGACACCGATCGCTTCGCACATAGGACTTCCGGAAGGACTCGCGACAGGTGCGCGGACGCTGGCCAATTTCGTGGGAGGCCGCTGGGTGGCGGCTTCCGCGGCCGATGGCTTGGATGTCACCAATCCGGCTACGGGGCGCGTGCTAGCGCGGGTGCCCTTGTCGAACGAGGCGGACGTGGCTGCCGCAGTCGCGGCGGCGTCCGCGGCCCTGCCCGATTGGCGGTCCCGGTCGATCGGCGAGCGCGTCGGATTTCTTTATGCGCTGCGCGAGAAGTTTCGGAGCCGCATCGACGATCTGGCGCTGTCGGTTTCGCGGGAAGGTGGAAAGACTTTGCCGGACGCGAAAGCCGAAGTCACGAGGACGATAGAAGTAATCGAGTCGGCCTGCGCCACGCCGATGACGATCCAGGGGCGGACGCTCGAAGGCGTTTCGCGCGGCATCAATACGGAGACTCTTCGCCAGCCGGTTGGAGTGTGCGCCGCGATCACTCCCTTCAATTTTCCGTGCATGGTGCCGATGTGGTTTTTGCCATTCTCGATCGCGTGCGGGAACACGTTCGTGTTGAAGTCGTCGGAACAGGTGCCGCTGACGGCGGAACTCATGTTGCAACTGATGCATGAAATCGGCATGCCGGCCGGCGTCGTGAATCTCGTGAACGGAGGAGCCGCGGCGGTCAATGCGATCCTCGACCATCCCGAGATTCGGGCGATTTCGTTTGTCGGGTCGGTGGCGACGGCGAAGTACGTCTATCGGCGCGCGGCGGAGAATGGCAAGCGCGTCCAGGCGTTCGGCGGCGCGAAGAACTACATGATCGTGATGCCGGACGCGGTGGTCGATAAGACGGTTCAGAATATTCTCGGAAGCGCGTTTGGCAATTCAGGCCAGCGATGCATGGCGGGATCGGTGATGGTCACGGTCGGCGGCGAGGCGAAAGAACTGATGCGGCATCTCAAAGAGGAGACCGCGAAGCTGGTGGTCGGCGAGGGCGTGCAGCCGAACGTCGACGTCGGACCGGTGATCTCCTCGGGCGCCTGCGATCGGATTCATGACGCGATCCAGACCGGAGTCAATGAGGGCGCGACGTTGCTCGTCGACGGCCGGCGGCCGAAGAATGTGCCCGATGGCGGCAACTGGGTGGCTCCGACCATTCTCGACAACGTGACGCCGGACATGCATGCGGCGAAGGACGAGATTTTTGGACCCGTGCTGTCGGTGATGCATGTGGATTCGCTCGATGCGGCGATCGAGATCGTCAATAGCGATCCGCGCGGCAACGGGACGTCGATCTTTACGGAGAACGGCGCGGCGATCCGCGAGTACACTCGGCGGATTGAGGTCGGCATGGTGGGAGTGAATATCGGGGTCGCGGCGTCGCCCGGCACGTTCCCGTTCAGCGGCTGGAAGGAGTCGTTCTTCGGCGACCTCCATTGCCAAGGCTCGGACTCCGTGGAATTCTACACGCGGCAAAAGACGATCACGTCGCGGTTCTTCTCGGCGGGCGAGACGGGACCGTTCTTTGTCGAGCAGACGCGCAAGAAATAGCGGGTCCGCCTTACGGCGCGGTTCAGTGCAGCGCTGCGGGGAGAGGGGAGTCCCCGCCCTAACGGGCGGGTTATTGGGGAGCGCGGCCTTACTTGATTCCGACAACCATGGAATCCGGCCCAACGAGGTGTTCGACTCGTGTTTCGCGGAAGCGGGCTTCGCGCATCCATCCCTGGCAGTCGGCGCCGCTGTAGTCAAAGCCGCCGGGCGTTTCGACCAGCATGTTCAAACTCATCAGCAGGCCGAACGCGTTCTTGGAGCGGTCGTCGTCGATCAGCGCTTCGTAGACGACCAGCGCACCGCCCTCGGGCAGTGCGTCGTAGGCTTTGGCGATGAGCATTCGCTTCTCATCGAGGTTCCAATCGTGCAGGATGTGGCCCATGGTGATGACGTCGGCCTTGGGCAACCCTTCGGTGAAAAAGCTACCCGGGGCGAAGTGGACGCGGTCCGAGAGGCCGCACTCGTGGACGTACTCCTCGAAGACAGGGCCGACTGCGGGCAGGTCAAATCCGGTTCCGGCGAGGTGAGGATGCGCCTTGGCGATTTGCACGATCAGGTCACCTTGCGCGGTTCCGACGTCGACGGCAGAGGTGTATTTGGCGAACGGGAACTTGGCGGCGATCGCCATGTTAGAGCCGCGGCTGATGCCGGACATGGCTTTGAGAAACTGCTTGAGCCGGGCGGGGTCCGAATAGAGGGCTTCGAAGATGTTGACGCCGGTTTTCGATTCGTTCTGAGCCAGGCCGGTGCGGAGCGCTTCCGTGAGGCTTCCCCAAAAAGGGTAGAGGCGGTGGTTGGCCATTTCGAGCATGCCGCCTACGTAGGACGGCTTGTGCTTATCGAGGAAGAGTTCCGTCGAGGGCGTGTTCGAGTAGATGCCGTCCTTTCGCTCCAGGAAGCCGAGGGCGACGAGCGCGTCGAAGAAGTCGCGGGCGGCGCGGGGGTGGAGACCCAGGCGTCCGCGAAGGGACTCGAGGTCTTCGGGGTGGCGAGCGAGTTCCGTAAAGACTTCCATTTCGACCGCGCTCAACAGGGTCTTCGAGGCCCAGAAGCCGAGGCCCACCTGCAGGATGTGTTCCGGTGTGGGATTCATGGTGGATTCCGTTTACAAAGTCGCGAATAGTTTGTCGAGATACTTTTTGCCGGCCGCGATACCTTCCATCTCCGGCGTGCGGTCGCCTTCATACTCGATGCCGACATAGCCGGAGTACTTGGAGTCGATGACAATCTTCATCATCTTGTCCATGTCGAAGCGCGTCTCTTTGCCGTTCGGCCCGAAGTCGAAGCATTTGAAGCTGACGCCCTTGGCGTACGGCAGCATTTTGCGGACGCTTTCGAAGCGGTCCTGCTTGCCATAGAAGTTTCCAAAGTCAGGCAGCAACCCGAAATTCGGAAGATTGACGGCCTTCATCAGTTTGACGAGAACGTCGGCTTCCGACGAAACTCCGCCATGGTTCTCGATGATGACGTTGAGGCCGCGGTCTTTGGCGAGTCCGCAGAGCTTGGTGAAGCTTTCGGCGCAATAGCCGATGAAGGCGTCGATTTCGGCGGGAGTTTTCGGTTCCTTGTCGGGATACATGTTGACGCGGATCGAGTGGCATCCGAGTTCGGCCGCGGAGTCCAGCCACTTGATGTGATTGTCGACGGCTTTCATGCGGGCGGCTTTGTTCGAATGGCCCATGGCGCCTTCGTCGTCGCACATGATGAGGACGCCCTTGCAGCCATTGTCAGTCATGCGCTTCTTGAGCGACGCCAGGTAGCTCTGTGTCGGCGCTCCCCAGAGTTGATTCACGAATTCGAGGCCTTCGATGCCGAAGTCGTGAGCGACCTTCGGAAAATCGAGGTTGGTGAGCGTGCGCTTCTGGATGGCCTTATGGATTGACCATTCGGCGAGAGAAATCTTGAAACGGGTGTTGGCGGCACTGACGGCGAGCGGAGCGAGTGCGGCGGCGGCGAGAGACTGGAGTGCGGAGCGGCGATTCATCCTCCGCATGATAGCGCGGCGGCGCTAGCGTTGCCTGTGAGGTTGGGCGAGGGCAACCGCAAGGAGGTCCGCGACACGCAGTTCAGTTGCCCAGTGGTCGAGGTAGGCCAAATCAAGGCTCGCGCGGCACACTTGGATGACGTCGAGGATGTCATTCCACTGGCGTTCGGAAGTTTCGGCACCGCCGCGGTACCAGTCGAGTTTCCCGAGAATGATGCCCTCGGGCGAGGCCACCGGAAACTCGATCCCCTCCGGGCCCTGCACCCGACTCCGCACGCAAAGAGCGCGTCCAATCTCTGCTTGGATGAACGCACTGTTTCCGACAGGAAAAATGTCGAACTTAAAGGCGTAACGTGAATGAATGATGTTGAACGCTCGTCCCGTCGTTACGGATTGTCGCGCCGTAATCGCATCTACATAGAAATTAGGCGCGAGCGCCTCGCAGAAACTGTCGATGCGATCCGTACCGATATCCGCGATGACGTCGATATCCTGAGTAGGTCTCGGGAATGCGTGCGTTCCGCTGGCTACTGAGCCGCCGACGAGAAACTTGATCTCCAGTTTGTCTAACGCGCCTAGAAGGTCCTCAAATGCCAACCCAAGAGCCGTCACGGATGCAGGTCCGGGTCCCAGCCGTAGGCATCGATCATCGACTGCCGATCGAGCCGCGTGGACGCGACCCGCAAGAACACCTCGCGGTCGCTCGCCTTGGGATGCTCACGGAGTATGCGGTCGCGGACCAGCCCTTCGCTGAACTCTACCAGTTCGAATATACGGTTGAGCTTCTGGTCGAGCGACATGTCTCGATGCATTTGCGTATAGACTTCAAACGCTTGGGGATCGGTATCTTCGAACCAGTCACTGCGGCGGCGGTCCATAGGAACTATCGTAACTCCGGCAATGCGGGCGGCTGAGAAGATTGCGCCTGGAGGACTAGCCAGCGAGTTCGCGCAAGTCGTCGATCCAGTAATCCGGCTCCCAGCGGGCGAGTTCCTCGGCGGTTCCGTAGCCGTAGCGGACCGCGCACGTCTTGACGCCGGCGCGGCGGCCAGCCTCCATGTCGGCGGGGGCGTCGCCGACGAACAGCACATCTTTCGGGTCGGCGCCGAAGACTTTGAGGGACGCCAGTACGACATCGGGCTCGGGCTTCGCGGGAAAGCCGTCGGTCCCTTGCACGTGATCGAAGTGAGCGAGCAGGTCGAACTTTTCAAGCACGACGCGCGTCATCGGCGTGCCTTTGGTGGTGGCCGTCGACTTGCGACCTGGAAGCGCGGTGAGGGCTTCCTTCACCCCGGGATAGCGGACGGTCGCCGCATGCTGGCGGGCGGCGTAGATGGTGCGATATTCGGCGATCATACCGTCGATCCGGTCACGAGGATAGTCGAGATCGAGGAAGAGGTCGATCAAATGGCGGCCGATGTAGCCCCGTAGGAAATCATCCGTTACGGGAGGACGGGCTTCCTCGGAAGGTTTGCTGATGACTGTCTGAATCGCGCCGCAAATGTCGCGCCAGGAGTCGACCAGGGTTCCGTCAACGTCGAACAGATAGATCGGGAAAGCGGGGATGGGCACGTTTCGAAAAAGACCTCGTGAAAAAAGGCAAAAGGGCCCGAAGGCCCTTTGCCGGTGTCAGTTTGATTTAGAGAGAGCTTAGGCCGGTTGCGGCCCGCCCTCGAGGATCGGAGGAATGCGAACGCCGGAGCCGCCGCCGTCGGGGCGGATGACTTCCTGCGTGCCGCCTCCACCGCGGGGGTTAGCCGCCGTGCGCGGTGCGCCGAGCAGTTCGCCAGCGATGAGGCGTTTCACTTCGGCGGCGTCGAGGACCTCGCGCTCCATCAGCGCCATGGCGATCCGCTCGATCGCTTCCTTCTTGTCTTCGATGATGGCGCGCGCCCGATTGTATCCGCGATCGATGATGCCGCGAACTTCCTGATCGATCTTGATGGCCGTATCTTCCGAGTAATCGCGATGCTGGGCGATTTCGCGGCCAAGGAAGATCTGCTCTTCCTTTTTGCCGAAGCTCATCGGACCGAGATCGCTCATACCCCACTCGCACACCATACGGCGGGCGAGTTCGGTGGCTTTCTCAATATCGTTCGAGGCGCCTGCCGTTTTGGTGTGGCAGAACAACTCGTCGGCGATGCGTCCGCCCATGGAGACGGCGATCTGCGCTTCCGCCTCTTCCTTGGCGAAGTCGACCTGGTCGGCCTCGGGCAGGAAGGTGGTGACGCCGAGGGCCATTCCGCGCGGAATAATCGTGACCTTGTGGAGCGGCATCGCTTCCGGAATCAGGAGCGCGACCAGCGCGTGCCCGGCTTCGTGGTAGGCGGTATGCTTCCGTTCCCCTTCGGTCAGGACGCGCGACTTGCGTTCGACGCCCATGATGACCTTGTCCTTGGCAACTTCAAAGTCGTACTGCGTAACGACTTTGCGATTCTGACGCGCGGCGATCAACGCAGCCTCATTGACGAGGTTGGCGAGATCGGCTCCGGCGAAGCGCGGCGTGCCGCGGGCGATGATGGCGAGATCGACGTCATCCGACAGCGGAACTTTCTTGGTGTGGACTTTGAGGATGGCCTCGCGTCCACGAACGTCCGGGAGATCCACGACGACGCGGCGATCGAAACGGCCGGGACGAAGGAGCGCCGGATCGAGCACGTCGGGGCGGTTGGTGGCGGCGACGAGGATGACGCCCTCGTTCGACTCGAAGCCGTCCATTTCGACGAGCAATTGGTTCAGTGTCTGCTCACGCTCGTCGTGACCTCCGCCAAGTCCGGCGCCGCGATGGCGTCCGACGGCGTCGATTTCATCGATGAAGATGATGCAGGGAGCGTTCTTTTTGCCTTGTTCGAACAGGTCGCGAACGCGGCTGGCGCCGACGCCGACGAACATTTCGACGAAGTCGGAGCCGGAAATGGAGAAGAACGGTACGTTTGCTTCGCCGGCAATTGCGCGAGCGAGCAAGGTCTTTCCGGTTCCGGGGGAACCGATCAGGAGTACGCCCTTCGGAATGCGTCCGCCGAGCTTCTGGAACTTCTGGGGTTCGCGGAGAAACTCGATGATCTCCTGCAGCTCTTCCTTGGCTTCTTCGACGCCCGCGACGTCCTTAAATGTCACCTTCTTCTGCTGCGAAGAGTGGAGCCGCGCGCGGGATTTTCCGAAGCTAAGCGCCTTATTTCCGCCTGACTGCATTTGCCGCATCATGAAAATCCAGAAGGCGAGAAGCAGGACGAAGGGGATCGCATTGACCACAATCGACACCCATTGGTTGGTCGATTCCTTTTGCGAGGTGTAAGAAACACCCTTCTCGAGCAAGAGCGTCGTGAAGTCGTTGTACGTCGGGGGGACTGTCGAACGGAATTCGCCGCCGTCCTTGTACTTGCCATGGACGTCGCCAGTGACGTTGATGGTCACGGAATCGACTTTGCCGGCTTCCACCTGCTTGACCAGGTCCGAGAAATTTGGCTGGGCATACGTCGTCGCCTTGCCCTGTTTGAACACGGCCCAGACGAGGATGACCAGCACAACGCTGACCAGCCATAGGACGGCCGTTTTTACATTGGAATTCATTTACTTCCTTCTCCCCTACTACTCGCTTGTCCCCTGCCAGTTTCCATCGGCTTGGGCATTCTTTGCGGGACGAGACTTCGTATCTACTACACCATTGGACGTCCAAGTGCCCCCGCTTGGTTCAATCCAATTGAAAGAAAATCTTTAGCTCCCGGTCCGCCCATGCGGCGCCCGAGCGACTCGTAACTAGCTCGGATCCTCCAGGCGAACCCGCAGGACCCTGCTTTCGGAGCCTGTGGCGGCTACATCCGCCGCCGGACCGAACTGCTTGCTCCACAAGATTTTTCCTCGACTTTCGAGGACCGGCCAACCATTTCGCTGCCACACCGGCACACGAGCTTCCTGAAACAGCACTTTCAGCTTCTTCTCCCGCTGTTCCCCCACCGGACGGAATGCGTCTCCGGCTCGCCAGCCACGCAATAGCAGCCGGGCGGGTGCAGTTTGCCACGCTATATCTTCTTTCACTCTAACATGCCCGCCGGGTTCCACCGATTCGAGGACGAGGCCGGGCGGACGGTAACACTCTCCAACAGTTACGAGAAATTCGTACTCCGCGATTTGGAGTTCATCCGTTGCCAATCGAACCTCTCCAAACGAGCGAACTGCAAGAAGTCCGGCCAAGCGCCGTTTGCCGAATCCGTGTGGCAAGGACGCCAGTTCGCGGACCGATTCGACGTGCGCAAACGTGACCCGGCGCAGGTCCGTGCGGACCAGTTCAATGGCGCGCCGAACGACGCGTCGGGCCAAGGCCGGGTGCAACGCATTCAGCGCGGCCGCATTCCTGGCACCGGCGGCGGAAATGACAACATTGCGGGGGAAGCCCTGACCT
>JBDTTK010000076.1:0-10534 GCA_039930685.1 Bryobacteraceae bacterium
TTCTACACGCTGGAAAACGTTGGCGCGGGTCAGCTTTCGTTGCCCGAGCAGGAAATGCACACGACGTCGTTCTGGCTGCATTTCCCGGAAGCGTTCCTCAACCAGTTTCCGGATCTCACGCCAACGGAGCGTCAGAACGGGTTAGTTGGTCTGGGCAATGCTTTGCGAACAGTAGCGGCGTTGTTGATGATGTGCGATCCCAGAGATTTGGGCGTCTCGGTGACGGAAGATATTTCGAAGGGCCTCAAGACCTTCGAGCCGGACTTGTTTCTGTTCGACAACTATCCGGGCGGAATCGGGCAAAGCGCACCGCTGTTCAAACTTGCGATCAAACTACTGGATGGCGCGGCGCGAATGCTGGACGGATGCCGCTGTGAGAACGGCTGTCCGAGTTGCGTGGGTCCGGTGGGGGAAGTCGGAGAGCGGGGTAAGGAAGCAGCCCGGCGGATTCTGGCTTTGATAGCGGCCGTTTAACGTGCCACTCCCTGACGGTCGCGGCTCGAAGGCAAATCCTGAAACAATGAAAGACCATGTCCAAAATCCTCATGGTCACTTCCGAGGCCACGCCCTTCATCAAGACTGGTGGGCTGGCGGATGTTTGCGGCGCCCTGCCGCAAGCCCTGGTCCGGCAGGGGCACGAAGTTGCCGTGGTGATGCCGCGCTATCAGGACGGGCAGGTGCCATGGGACGCGGAACGGGTTTACCACGAGATGGAGATCTGGATCGGTGGACGAGTGTTCGGGTGCTCCGTCGATCGGGTCTGGATGGACGGCGTCAATTTCTATTTCGTCAACTGCGGGCCGCTGTACTATCGCGAGGGCGTGTATGGGAATTTCGGCGGCGAATATCACGATAATCACATTCGGTTTGGAGTCCTCTGCCGGGCGGCGCTCGAAGTGGTACGGCACATCTTCCGGCCGGACATCATTCACTGCCATGACTGGCCCACGGGTCTAGTGGGGCCGTACATACGGCATACCTTCGGGGGCGATCCGACATTCTTCGGCATCCGGCTGGTGATGACGATTCACAACCTGGGCTACCAGGGGCGGTTCGGCAGTTGGGCGATGGGGGAACTGGGGCTGGACATGAGCCTGTTCCGGTCGGACCTTGTCGAATACCACGGCGACGTCAATTTTCTGAAGGCGGGGCTGGTCTACGCCGATCACATCACGACCGTCAGCCCGCGATATGCGTTCGAGATTCAGACTCCGGAAGGCGGATTCGGGCTGGACGCCCTGCTGCGGGCGCGGCACGAGTCGGTCACCGGGATCCTCAACGGCGCGGATTACCGCGAGTGGAATCCGGAGACGGACCACCATTTACCGGTCCAATATTCAGCGGCAGACGTTTCAGGGAAGCGCGCGTGTAAGCAATCCTTGCTGGCCGAGTTGGGGCTGCCGCCATACCTGGACAGGCCGCTGATCGGTATTGTGTCCCGGTTCGCGGACCAAAAGGGATTCGAATTGTTCGGGCAAGTGGCCGGCGAGCTTGTCCATGAGGACTGTGCGTTCGCCGTGATCGGTAACGGCGACCGCGGGATCGAGGACCTGTTCCGCTACTTGGCGCGGGAGCGTCCGGATAAGTTCGGAGTGCGGATTGGCTACGACAACGGCTTGGCGCATCGCGTTGAGGCGGGCGCGGACATGTTCCTGATGCCGAGCAAATATGAGCCGTGCGGACTGAGCCAGATCTATAGCTTGCGTTACGGAACGGTTCCGATCGTCCGCGCGGTCGGCGGCCTGGATGATACGATCAATGAGAGCACTGGATTCAAGTTCCAGGAGTACTCAGGCTGGGCGATGCTCGGCGCGATTCGCGAGGCCCTAGCTGCTTACCGGCAACCGGATCGATGGCGTGCTCTCGAGCAAGCCGGCATGCGAGCCGATTTCTCGTGGGACGTCGCCGCGGCGCAATATGCTGATTTGTATCAGCGTATTTCGTTGCGACCATGATGGGGACTCGTGCATCTTAAGTAGTGGAGATTAGAAGAAGTTATGGCTAGCGAGAATACGCTCACGTTCACAGATTCGGCCTTTGAAACCGAGGTGCTGGGTTCCGAAGTTCCAGTATTGGTGGATTTCTGGGCCGAGTGGTGCGGACCCTGCCGCATGATGACCCCGACGGTCGATGCACTTGCGACGGATTACGTTGGCAAGGTGAAAATCGGGAAGCTGAACGTCGACGAGAACAACGGTACCGCGGCGCGTTATAACGTGCGCGGGATCCCGACGCTGCTGCTCTTTAAGGGCGGCAAGGTCGTCGAACAGAAGGTTGGCGCGATGGGCAAGGCCGATCTGCAGAAGATGATTGAAGCCCATCTGTAAGAAGATCTTTTTCCTCCCTTGTGTGAAAGCGCGCGTCTGCCGGAAACGGTGGGCGCGCGTTTCTGTTTGTGTTTCCTATCGAAGAACCAGAATCCGGTCACCCTTGGCTCGGGGGGAATGCGCGATCAAAGGTCACGACCGTTAGTCCAATCGCCAGCGCGAATGCCGCGAGGTAAGCATCTGCCCAAAGTTTCGGCGATGCGAGCAGACCGTCCGAGAGCGACTTGAATGTCGTCTCAAAAACTGCGGTTGCAGCGCCTTCCAGAGGCTCGGCAAGGAAAGTCACATTCTCGAAGTCATACCAACGTTCGTAGACTGCCCAGGCGTCTCGTTGCGTCAGGACGTCGCCCCCATCACCGAGGATGTGGTCAGGAGCCGAAGAAGGCCGATTTGCGTAAAGCGGCAAAATCCCAGGACTTCATTCTGGCCGGCTAGCCAAACTCTCGCCGTGGCGTGGTGCGCGTGGCGAGGATGAGTCATCGCCAGCCACACGTTCACGTCAGGGAAAAGGGATGGCTTCATAGATCTGGTCGTTCGTCAGATCGAGGATCCCGGGCTCTTTAGAAGCAACCCATGGCGGATCGGTGATCGGGCCTTTCTTGCGGCTCGATCGTTGTGTGACTTGCGCTTTCAGACTCCTGAGGATCGCTTCCTTGAGCGTCAGCCCTTGCTTCGAAGCTCGCGACTTGATTCTGCGATACAGATCGTCCGGGATTTCGATGGTCGTGCGCATCAGGTGCTCACGGCCGCTCAGATGCTTTCCGGGAATGCGCAGGCGCGGCGACGGACTTTTCAGGCCTCCGCTGCTTTGCCCGTTCGGCAATCATCCGATTGACGCTCCTGAGGACCACCTCGCGCATCGTGCAGCCCTGTCTGGCGGCGGACAGTTTCAATTCACGATGAAGATCGTCCGGGATATCCAGAGTGAGGCGCATTGCAATTTGAAGTTAGCACATCCGCACAAATGTGCGCGCCGGGACGAGAGCCACTACCATCGCTATCCCAACGCTTCTAAGAATGACTGGACTTCATGGCGCGAAACTGGCGGGAAGCCGCGTCTTCCCGGCCTAATTGGTGACGGCGCCCTCGGCGGCTGACCCGACGAGTTTGACGTACTTCGCGAACACACCGGTCTTGTACTTCAGCTCGGGCGCCTTCCATACCGCGAGGCGCGCCTTCATTTCGTCGTCGCTGATCTCGACGTTGATTTGGCGGGTGGCGATGTCGATGAGAATCGTGTCGCCTTCGCGGACAGCGGCGATCGGACCGCCGTTGGCGGCTTCGGGCGCAACGTGGCCGACCATGAATCCGCGGGTGGCGCCGCTGAAGCGGCCGTCGGTAAGCAGCCCGACGCTTTCGGAGAGCCCCGCGCCGACGATAGCGCCGGTGACGCCGAGCATTTCGCGCATTCCGGGTCCGCCGCGCGGACCCTCGTAGCGGATCACGAGCACATCGCCCGGCTGAATTTTGCCAGCGAGCACCGCCTGCATGGCGGATTCCTCGTTGTCGAACACGCGCGCCGGACCGCGCTGCTGTTTGCGCTCAATGCCGGTGACTTTGATGACGCACCCTTCGGGCGCGAGATTTCCCCGGAGAATGACAAGGCCGCCCGAGGACTTGATGGGATTCGACAGCGGACGGATAACTTCCTGACCGGGGGTTTCGACCGCAGCCGCGGCTTCCTCGGCAAAAGTTTTTCCGGTCACGGTCTGAACCGATGCGTCTACGAATTTGCCGTCCGCGAGGCGCTTTGCAATCACCGGCATGCCGCCCGCCGTATGGACGTCGACCGCGACGAAGCGGCCGGCGGGTTTCAGGTCGAGGAGGAGCGGCGTGCGGGCCGAAATCGTCTGGAAGTCATCAATGTTCAGCGGGACGCCGGCGTCCTGCGCCATGGCAAGCAGGTGGAGGACGGCGTTGGTGGAGCCACCCGTGGCTGCGACTGAAGCGATGGCGTTTTCGAAAGCCGCTCGCGTGGCAATATTGCGAGGCAGCCGATTCTCGCGGACGGCGTCCATGATTACGGCGCCGCAGCGACGGGCGACGTCGTGCTTCGCAAGGTCGACCTGGGGTACGGCGGCCGTTCCCATAGGGGAGAGGCCGATCATCTCCATGACGGTGGCCATGGTGTTGGCGGTGAACTGTCCGCCGCAAGCTCCGGCGCCGGGGCAGGCTGCGTTTTCGACGGCGAGAAGCTCCGCGTCGGAAATTTTTCCGGCCGCGTTCGCGCCGACCGCCTCGAAGACATCCTGCACGGTCAGGTCGCGGCCCTGATGCTTGCCGGGCATGATAGTGCCGCCGTAGAGAACCAGTCCGGGGACATTCAGGCGAAGCAAGGCCATAGCCGCTCCGGGGATGGTCTTGTCGCAGGCGACCAGCGCGACGATACCGTCGAACATGTAGCCGCGCGCGCAGAGTTCGATCGAATCCGCGATCAGATCGCGGCTAACGAGAGACGCCTTCATGCCCTCCGTGCCCATGGTGACGCCGTCGCTGATGGCGATCGTATTAAACTCCATCGGCGTGCCGCCGGCGGCGCGGACGCCTTCCTTCACGTACTCCGCGAGTTCGCGAAGATTGAAGTTGCATGGCATCGTTTCGATCCACGTGTTGGCGATTCCGATGATGGGTTTGCGGAGGTCCTCGTCCGTGAAACCGATGGCCTTCAACATCGCGCGTGCGGGGGCGCGATCCCTACCTTGGGTGATTGTGTAGCTGCGGAGCGGGTTTTGCATGAACCTCTATCCTACCGTCCGAGGAGGCCCTGGATGGAGGTTATTTCCGGTGCAGAAGCCGCTTGATCTCCGGTGTGAACTCGCGAAGGATATTGCCGCCAATCGCCGATCCGAACTCGGTGTGGCCCTGGCGGAACGCGTCTTTCGGCCCAAACCGCTCGGGATACCAGGCGTCCATCACGAATCCGGATCCATAGGCACCGGCGAGCCTGGGCCAGTCGAAGCGCGTTTTGCCTTCGTTATTGCGGGTCACAAACGTCCATCCGATGGCATGCAACACGCGGCGTTTGGCGCCGGAGCATTCGCAGGGCCGATATCGGGTGTCGAGTCCGGCAGCCGCGGCGAGACCCGAGCGGATTGTGTCGTCCGCCGTGAACTGGCCGAACTGCGAGGCAGCGCGCTTGAAGTAGCCTTGGGCACCCTGGCGCCATTCGGGGGGCGAGTCGCTCAGATGTTCGCCAACGGCGGAACCCAGGGCGCGGAAGTAGGCGCCAGGACTGAGGTAATTGTCGTGGAAGTACTTATGCCACCGCTCCGATCCGGTCATTGGAACATACTGTCCGGGCTGAGGTTGAGAGGTCTGGGAAAACGCCACGGGGCAGATAAGTAAGGTCAGAAAGACGGCGTGGGTTGAAGCCCGCCCTAAAGCTGCGGCAGCGCTCGAGGCAGATTCACGGAACCAAGAAATCAAAGGAAGCTCCCTCTAGACTATCTGAACTATTGTATGGATCCTTCACGGACCCCGTTCGGTACCATTTTTCTTGCCAGAGAGTGCAAGCCGCTCAATGGGGCGGGGCCACCGTCGCCGCGCTACGGTACACTGAAGCTGAAATGAGTTCGCTGTCTCCAAAACTGCAACTCCGAGTCGCTCAGAAACAGATTCTGACGCCCGGACTCGTCCAGATGGTGACGGTACTTCAGCTGAACCGAATGGAGCTGAAGGATCTCATCACGGCCGAGATCGCCCAGAACCCGGTCCTCGAAGAGTCCGCCGAGGGCGGCGAGGAGCTAACGCCGGAGGAAGTCCACGCGCTTCTCGAGGCGGAAAGGGTTCAGGATCCCGCCGACCAGTCGATCATCGAGGCCACGCGCGTCGAGACGGAACCAGTCGAAATTGAGGTTCGGGACGGCGATTCCGGCGAGCGCCAGATGGCCGCCGAAGCACCCCCTCCCGTGGAAGGCGAACAGCCGATCGTCGAAGATCCGCCCAAGGCTGATGCGGATCCGTTCGACGAGATCGATTACGGCAGCTTTTTCGACGACTATCTGGACCCGGGGTATAAGAGTCCGGCGTCCGAAAACGTCGAAAAGCCGTCCTTTGAGACATTCCTCTCGTCGCCAGTCACGCTGAGCGACTATCTGCATTCGCAACTCGCGGTCGTGATTCTGACCGAGGCAGTGCGGGACGCCGCTGAGAGCATCATCGGCAATCTCGATGAAAACGGCTATCTGACGATGCCGGTCGAGGAGATCGCCGCTGCCGAGGACCTCAAACTGGAGGATCTACAGGAGGCGCTGCGCGTCGTCCACACGCTGGATCCATCCGGCGTCGGCTGCCACGATTTGCAGGAGTGCATGCTGCTCCAGATCGAGAGCCGCAACGGGAAGGGCGGGGTCGCCTGGCAGATCGTCGAGCGTCACATGAAGATGCTCGAGCAGCGGCAGTTCAAGGAGATCGCCAAGGCCCTCAAGCGGCCGATCGAGCACATCCAAATCGCGGTGGAGATGATTAAGCATCTCGATCCGCGGCCGGGTCTGCGCTACGGCGGTCAGGACGCGCGCGCCATCGAGCCCGACGTCTATATCGAGAAAGACGGCGACGAGTACCTGATCACGTTAAATGACGACGAGGTTCCTCAGTTGCGGCTCAGCTCGCAATACCGGCATATGCTTGACCGGGATAAGGAACCGAACAAAGACGTTCGAAACTACGTCAAAGAGCGTTTTGCAAGCGCGCTGCAATTGATGAAAAATATCGAGCAGCGAAAGCACACCATCCTCAAAGTCTGCCAGAGCATCATTCGGCGCCAAGGCGAGTTTCTCGAGCACGGGATCGATGAGCTTAAGCCGATGATGATCAAGGAAGTCGCCGAGGAAATCGGCGTTCATCCCTCGACCGTCAGCCGCGCTGTGTCGAGCAAGTACGCGCACACGCCCCAGGGAGTCTTTGAGCTACGGTACTTCTTCTCCGAAGCGGTACAGGGTCCGTCAGGCGGTTCAACGCCTCTGCTGATCCTCAAACGCCGGGTGAAGAAGATGATCGAGGAGGAAGATCACGCCCATCCACTAACCGACGAACAAATCACCGAACGGCTGCAGGCCGAGGGTATTCAGGTGACGCGGCGCACGGTAGCAAAGTATCGCGAAGACATGCGTATTCCGTCCACCCACCAGCGTCGCGTGAAACCCTGATTCAAGAGACAGAGTTTTCGCGTCATCCGGCAATGTCTGCCCGGATGGATCGAATGAGGAGGCGTCTACGATGAAGGTGACCTATTCCGGGACCAATGGTTCTCTCACGGAGAGAGAGCTAGGCAAAGTACAAAGCAAGTTTTCCAAGCTATCCAAGCTCGTCGAACGCCGTGGAGAGAAAGGCGCGCACGTGGTCATCACGAAGACGCGCCATTTGCAGAAGGCCGAGGTCACGATGAACTTTCACGATCATGCACTGGTCGGCGTGGGTTCCGACGGAAGCGTTTTCACCGCATTGTGTGAAGCGATCGACAAGCTGGAGAAGCAGGTAGCCAAGCAGTCCGCGCGATGGCGCGATACGACGCGGTCCGGCAAAAAGGGAAGCGCGCCCAAGCCCCCGGAAGTCGAGGCGGCCAAAGAACCGGCTCCGGCGCGGGTTGTTCGGGTGACAGCGCATCAACGCAGAAAGCCGATGACGGTCGAGGAAGCGATCATGGAGTTGGGAGATCGCACCCACTATGCTTTCCGCTCCGCGGATAGCGACCACACCGCGGTAATCGTGCGTCGAAAAGACGGGCATATCGATCTCATTGAGGGCTAGCCCGGAACCTTAGAGGACCGCCAGACACCGATGCGAAAGCGCGATACCGAGCTCGTGATTATCACAGGGATGAGCGGTTCGGGTAAGGGCACGGTCCTCAAGGCGTTCGAAGATCTCGGCTATTACTCGGTCGATAACCTGCCCACCGGATTGATCCCGAAGTTCGCCGAACTGACCAAAGATTCGCCAAATATCCGCCGTGCGGCGCTCGTTGTCGATATCCGCGAGACCGGCGCGCTCAAGCGTTTGCCCAAGATCATCTCCGCGATTCGCAAGAACGTGCCCACGACTCTGCTGTTCCTGGAGGCGGATGACCAAGCCCTGGTTCGACGATTCAGCGAGACGCGCCGACCCCATCCGCTGGGCAAATCGCAGTCGGTTGCGGCGAGTCTCGAACGCGAGCGCGAGGAACTGGAACCGATCCGAAAGATCGCGACCCACACGATCAACACGTCGAAATTCAACGTCCACGAACTGCGGGATCTGATCAACGAAAAGTTCAGCGGTGAACAGGCCGAGAGCAAGGCGCTGGTGTCCGTGACAAGCTTTGGATTCCGCAATGGACTGCCTACCGACAGCGACCTGGTTTTCGACGTCCGATTCCTGCCGAACCCGAACTACATTCCGGAGTTCAAGAAGCTTACGGGACGCAATCCGCGGGTCGCGCGATATATCGCGTCGTTTCCGCAAACCCAGGAGTTCGTAGAGCGCATTTCGGCTCTTCTGACCTACCTGATCCCTCACTACATTCGCGAAGGCAAGAGCTATCTAACGATTTCGTTCGGTTGCACGGGCGGACACCACCGCTCCGTCATGATCGCCATCGAAATTCGTAAGACGCTTGAGAAGGCCGGCTACAAGGTCAAGGAAAGCCATCGCGATATCACCAAGCCCGCTTAAGGACAATTCCGGATGATCCCAGCCGTTCTGCTCACCCTGCTCTCGTTTCAGTCACCGTTCGTTGCCGCCCCCGACCATTACAAGCTCGAATTCGAGAATGAGTGGGTCCAGGTGGTTCGAGTGTCGTACGGCCCTCACGGAAATTCGCCGATGCACGATCACCCGGAACAGCCAACGGTAATGATCTACACGACCGACGGAGCGCCACTGAAGTTCAAGCACAAGGACGGGATGGTCGTAAACCGCCCCACTGTAAAAGCCAACGGCATCCGATTTACCAGGGGCGCCGCGGAGTCGCACATTGTCGAGTACCAAGGCGATCAGCCGTCGGAGTATTTGCGGGTCGAACTGAAGACGGACCCCCTGGACCGTCCAGAACGCGACGTGCGCATCGCGCCGCAGGATCGGACTCCGTACGAGAACGGCCAGCTCCGGATACTGCGTGTCCAATGCGCGGCGGAGGCGGCATGCCCGGCGTCAATGCATCCGGAAGATCCGGCGGTAGTGGTCACAGGCCGCAGTGCCAATTTCATCCCGGCTGGGGCGCCGGCGATTCAGAATCCCGGCAAAACGGCGCTCGATCAGATCCGCATCGAACTAAAATCCAAACCGCTTTCCGCTCCGCGCAGCCAATAGCGGAAGATCGCTGCCACGGCGAGCGCCATGCCGATTCCGGCTACAGCATCCGCGGCGTAGTGATACCGGCCGTACACCGTTGCGACCGCTACAGACAACGCGTAAGCGATCACGCCCCAGCCCCACGCCTTGCGGTGAGGCAAAACCCAAAGGAGCCCGAGTCCGGCGGCCAAAGCGGAGGAAACGTGCGCGCTGGGGAAAACGCTCGAGTGAATTCCGTATCCGCCGACGAGGTAGAGGTTGAACTGGCGGAACACGGTTGTGACCGTGGGCGTGTCCATGCCGGGAAAAACGACGCGCGGAGGGTCCGAAGGGAAGAACGGAAAAAGGGCGTAGGTCGAGAGGGTTGCCGCCAGGTACATCGAGGTCCAGCGGTCGACAACGGAATCGTGATCCATAAGGAACAAGGCGGCCACGCAGAAAACGCCAATTCCGTACACGAAGGCGTAACAAAGTTCGAAGTATCCGGGCAGGAGGACGCCCGTGCTCTCGATGGCGGGTCGAAGCCATCCAAGAATCGAGCGGTCCCAGACCACCCAGGCGTTCTCCAAGTTTCGGGCCTTTGCGACCGGCGTGAACCAATCCATCTCGCGATACGCAGCGAAAACGACCCCAAAACGGAGGTAGGCGAACGGCTTCCGAAGCAACGGCCAGCGGCGACAGAGGGCTTCCGCCGCAATGACATAGACGCACACCAGCGCAAGGAGGAAGACGGGACGGGGTCCTTTGGTGGCAATTGGCTGAACGAACAGCGAAAAGGCCGCCGTGTAGAGAAAGAAGGCGATGAACATTCGCTCCGGAATCGGCAACCAGGAGAAGGGTCGAAATGCGTGGTGGTGCCTGAATAGTGCGTTGATTGTGTTTTTGGGCTGGACAGGTCCGGGGGTGTTCAGTCCGAGCGTGGACGGCATAAACTGATCGTA
>JBDTTK010000077.1:0-10508 GCA_039930685.1 Bryobacteraceae bacterium
CATGCCCGGCCCCTATGAGTCCAACCTGTCGTCGGGGAAGGCGATCAGGCGCGTCGTGATTTCGAACGACAACAGTCCGGGGATGCGGAGCGCGATGCGCACTCCCATGGCGACGGACAGGAATCCGAGGAAGCGCAGCCGCAGGATCATCTGCAGAAGACCGGGAATGCGGAGCCCGAGGCGCATGGCCGTCCGCGGCGCCGGGAGCGGCGCGGAACTCCAGTCGCTAGTCATAACTGCCTTCGAGGAACCAGTCGTCGCTGCTGGTTCGCCGGTCGAGGAACAGGCGGTAGAGCGCGAGATCACTGAGGGCGACGTCCCATTCGTCGCGGTCCCACATCATTTCTCCCCACCAGTCGCCGGAGGTGCGCCAGGGCCCGGCGACTTCGAGGACGCGCTCGGAGTTGACGCGGCGGGGCATGCCGGCTTCGACAAGCACGCGTACTTTGCGCGGTGGGCGGAACATACGGAACGCGAGCTTGGTGGTTAAGCCGGTCTCGAGCGCGGTTTTTCGGTCACGCTTCGGCGCGGCGTGATCGCTCGATGTCAGGCGCCAGCCTTCGGGGCGCCATGTGTCGAGCAGTTCCGGTGTGCCGGCCTTCTCCTGGCCGACGAGGCCGCGGATTTTGCCGAGCGTGAGTTCGAGCTTTTCAGGCTCGGGTGATTGTGGGACGAAGAGTCCGCCCTGCAGGAGGCGCGGCGCAGAGCAGTCGATTTTGAGTCCCACGGCAGTGATGGCGCGCGTCGGAGGATGCGCTTCGAGGTCGTGCTGCAGGAGCTTCAACAGAAACTTGACGTCGCGCGTGGGGAAGGGGAGCCGCAACGTGCGCACGTGAGGCTGGTTCGAAAGCGGCACCGGCTTGACGGAGGAAGACGGAAGCTTCTCGATCTCGAGCGTGACCAGCAAAACGCCGGCGGCGAGCGACTGCGCCTTCAGCTCGTCGCAGAGTTCATTGAGGAAGCGCGAAAGCAGAAACAGGATCGGCTCAAGTTGATCAAGCGGATGATCGAGTTCCGTACGGCGTTCGTAGCGGGTCGGTTCGGCGAGCGGCTTCAACGGCCGGTCGATGCGGCCGAGCGCGAGCGCGCGCCAGCGAAGCGCTTCCGCGCCGAGGCGCTCGGCGATGCCGGTTTCGGGAAGGCGTGCGAGATCGCCCAGCGAGCGGATGCCCCAGCGCGAGAGCGTGTCGTAGAGTTCGTCGCCGACAGGCAGCGATTCGATAGGGAGTTCGCCGAGCGCCGAGGTTTCGCCCGGCGCGAGGATGGTGACGCCGGGCAGATGGCGCGCGGCGAGGATCGCGGTGTCGGGCGTGGGGGCGATGGCGATCCCAGGAGGGCGCCGGAGCTTGGCGTCGAAAAGAGCCTTGCCGATCGAGGAAGCGATCTGGTGCGGTCCACCGATCAGTTTGCGGAGTCCGTCGACGGGGAAAACAACGGTTCCGGGCGAGACGATCTCGACCCACGGCGAAAACTGGTTGGCGATGCGGGCGAGTCCATCGGGCTGATCGATGCAGTAAATACAGGCAAACATGGGTTCCTCAGAGCAATTGCCAAACGGCGGGGTTCATGCCAGCGGACCGGGCATGCCCGGCCCTACGCGATGGCGCGAAACGAAGCCACATCGGCACGGACGGGTTTTCGCGAGATTGCCTCGTAGTCGATCGAGCGGAGCACGGGAAAGCCGCCAGAGAACTCGGCGCGCCGGCGCTTCATGTCGAGAGACAAAGCGGCGCAGGAACGCGCCTGCGCCGCGTGCGCAAGAACCAGAAAAACGGCGGGCGTATCCTCGACGGCGCGGCGGAACCTGAACCAGAAAGCCTGGGGAATGCGGCGCAACGCGCTGGCCGGTAGGTCACAGAAGTCAAGAGCGATCACGCCGAAGCCGGCGCTTGCGAGAAGGAGGTCGGCGGCGCGCATGGCGTGTTCGACGCTGCCTCCGCAACGGACCCAGTGGAGGCGCTTGCAGTCGAGTCCGGCGCGTGCGGCGGAGATGGGGTCAAAGGAGTCGGAAGCGTCGACCAGCGCGCAGGTTTCCGCGCTGCGCGAGGCAGTGGCAAGGACGGAATGGAGTACGGTGGTGCGGCCGCTCGACGGCGGTCCGGTGATTTCGGTGATGCGTCCGCGAGGACAGCCTCCAAGAAGCGCGTCGGCGGCTGGGATTCCGGTAGGAAGGAGATCCGGGGCGGAAGGGGATCGCCAACCGAGCAGGTCGGCGGAGCGGAGCGATTGCAGGTCGCGTTTGGGAGCCAGAGGTACGGGAAGGGCAGACATATTCGCCTTTTGTTCGCCTTCCAGTTTGACGCTTCCTGCCTCTGGTGTCAACGGATTTTGCAAACAAAGAAGCGGCACAGGTAACTCGATGATTCCGAGGACCCAATGCCTGTCTTCCCGAGCCTCCGGCCCGCGGGTTGCCGGCTATTTCTCGGCGGGTTCCACCTTGCCGTTATGGCAACCCCAGCAACTGACTGGATTGTTCGGTCCGGGAAAGAACTCCTGCGCCGACCGCACTATCGCCATCATCTTCCGCGCCGTTTTCTTCGGCTTCTTATCCTCGCTCGCATAATCGCCATCGACATGGCAATGGGCGCAGGTCACTCCCAAGGACGCAGAAAAGAATCGCATGGCGCCCACGAGCCGGCCCGCCGGAACGCCCTTCATGATGTCGATATTCTTGAATACCTGCTCCGAGGGCAGCTTGGCTTGCTCGGGCGTCAGCGTCGGAACATCCGCTGGAACCTTCACTGCCGCAAATGGCGGAGGCGTGGGGACGATCTTGTCCACACCGCGATGGCAGGTGAAGCAAGTCACCTCCTTCACCTGCGACGACAGCTTTGCCGTCAGCTTCTCCATCCGCATCTTTGTCGCGTCGGGCGTTTCCGTCTGCCCAAACAGAACCATCGCGCACAGCGCATACCCAGCAATCCATCGCATATGCGCGTCAGCATACCCTTTCTGTGGCTTCGGTGGAAGCTCTTGGGGCGAACTCGCCCCGTGTTACGGGTACGTTGGGGCGAACATGCCCTACAATCATGCGAATGGGATCATTTCGATTGGACGGCCTTACAGCCCTCGTCACCGGTGGGGCGAGCGGGATCGGTGAAGCGACCTGCCGCGCCTTCAGTGCCGCCGGAGCCTCCGTCATTATTGTGGACATCAACGAGGTGGCCGCTCAAAAGCTGGCCGCCGAACTGCCTTCCGCCCGCGCCGCCGTCTGTGACATCACGGACGAATCCGCCGTGAAGACCTTGTTCGCGGACATCCAGCACTTGGATGTTCTGGTTAACAACGCGGGCATTGGCTTGGTGGGCGGCGTCGAAGAGACCGCCCTCGAGGACTTCCAGCGCCTGTTCAAGGTCAACGTGGAAGGCCTCTTTCTGGTAACGAGGTCCGCCATCCCCCTGCTGATTGCGGCGAAAGGCTCCATGGTCAACATTGGCTCCGTCGCCGGGCTGATCGGCGTCAAGCGGCGCTTCGCCTACTGCGCGACGAAAGGCGCTGTGGTCGCCATCACCCGGCAGCTTGCCGTCGAATACCCCAGCCAGGTTCGCGTCAACTGCATCGCCCCAGGAACCGTGGACACGCCGTTCGTCGAAGCCTATCTGGAGAAGTTCCACAAGCACGAAAAAGAAAAAACCCGTCTGGAGCTAAACGCGCGTCAGCCGATAGGTAGATTAGGCCGTCCAGAGGAGGTGGCCGACCTCGCCGTTTACCTGTCATCGCCGGCGGCGGCGTTCATGCATGGTTCGATTGTGAGTCTGGACGGCGGCTGGACCGCGGCCTAAATCAGCGGCAAGGCCGCTTTTAGCTTGACGGTCGGCATCGCAGAACGCAGAATAGATAGAGTATCTTCGGAGCGAAATCTTAAAGCGAAGGGAAAGCGAAATCTTGCTCTCATCCTCCCGGCTCCTGCTGACTCGTTTTGTCGGCATCTTCCTAACCTTGGTTCTGGCCTGCGGTACCGCGTTCGGCCTCGCCCCGCAAAAACGCAAAAAGAAGCCCGTCTCCCATGCGACCGCGCTGCGAAAAGCCGCTGCGGCGAAGAAGCAGTCTTCCTCGCTACGGAAGACATCTGCTTCTATTTCGCGGAAAACGCCGCACGCGCGGACCGTCCGTGCCCGGCGCGTCACGCGGGGAATCTGGAAAGAGCCTACCTACGCGGATTCGACCATCGGAGACAACGTCGACGGCGAGGATCTGATTGTCCGCCGCGCCGCCGTCGAAGCCCTCGGACCGTTGAACGGAACGGTGGTTGTGGTGGATCCGAGTAATGGACGCCTACTGACCATCGTCAATCAGAAGTTGGCCTTCAAGAGCGGTTTTCAGCCCTGCTCGACCATTAAAGTCGTAGCGGCCCTGAGCGCACTCAGCGAGAACGTAGTTGAGCGGACTACGCCTGTCATGTTGTCGCGCCGGAAGTCGATCGACCTTACCCAGGCCCTTGCGGTCTCGAACAACGCCTATTTCGCCCGTCTTGGGGAGCGCCTCGGCTTTGAGAAAGTCAGCTATTATGCGCGCCTGTTCGGATTGGGCGAAAAAGCCGGACTCGACATCGCCGAGGAGCAGGCAGGTATTCTGCCGGCCTCCACACCCGACGCCGGTATGGGCATGATGACCAGCTTCGGCAGCGGCATCTATTTGACCCCCCTGCAACTGGCGGCACTCATGTCGGCGATCGCCAACGGCGGAACGCTGTATTACCTCCAGCACCCCAAGAGCAGTGAGGATGCGGCGGCCATGGTGCCCCGCGTCAAACGTCAACTCGACATTCAGAACTACATTCCGGAGATCAAGCCAGGGATGATGGGAGCTGTCGAATTCGGTACCGCGCGTCGCGCAGGCTACGACCAAAACGAACCCATTTACGGCAAGACAGGTACCTGCACGGACACACGCTCGCCTACCCACCTGGGCTGGTTCGGCTCTTTCAACGATACAGGCAAGCGCAAACTGGTGGTGGTTACGCTCCTGACCGGCGGAAAGCCGATCAGCGGACCGGTCGCCTCCGGCGTTGCGGGCCGCGTCTATAAGGCTTTGTCGGCACAGAATTACTTCCTCCAGGCGGCCACGTATTCGCCCGCCACGATGGTCTCTTCGCAGAGTTGCTGTTCCCGGTAATCGACCGCCTCTACATCGCGGCCTGCGTTGGCCCTGGAACGAGAGCGAGCCGCTGAATCTGTCCGCCGCGCCGTTCCCGGCGGCGAGTGACCGTCATTCGTTTGTTATCGTAGAAGCTCGCCTCTAGTTCTCTTCCATGCCCTACCATATTCGACCGTTGAAGGAAATCCTTGTCCGTCCGGCTGTCCCGGACTCGCTGTCGAGGATTCATGAAATCGCGTACAACCTGATGTGGAGCTGGGATCACACCATGCGCGCGATGTTCCGCCGCCTGGATCCCGTCATTTGGAAAACCTGCAACCGCAATCCGATTACCCTCCTTGCGCGCGTTTCGCAGCAGACACTGGAACGCTCCGCCGCCGATCCGAGATACCTGGCCGTCTACAAGCGCGCCTGCGAATCGCTGGACCTGTATATGAAGCAGGCGCCGGCAATTCCCAACCGCCTGATTGCGTACTTCTCGATGGAGTACGGTTTGCTGGATTGTCTTCAGATCTATTCGGGCGGCTTGGGCGTTTTGTCCGGCGATCATTTGAAGTCGGCGAGCGACGCCAACATCCCACTGGTGGGCGTCGGCCTTCTCTATCAAAAGGGCTATCTCGAGCAGTCACTGAATCCGGATGGATGGCAGCAGGAGCGGACACCGGTCAACGATTTTTACTCGCTCCCCGTGCTTCCGGTAACGCGCGAAGACGGTTCCGAACTGATCGTGTATGTCACGTTGCCGAGCGGCCGGGTGGCGATCAAGGTCTGGCGCGTGAACGTGGGGCGCGTCCGCCTCATCGCGCTCGACACGAACATTCCGCAGAACGAGGCGGAAAATCGCGATATCACTGATCACCTGTACGGCGGCGACTCGCAAACTCGTATCCGCCAGGAGATCGTCCTCGGAATCGGCGGACTCCGCGCTTTACGCGAGATGGGTCTCGAACCGACCGTCTTCCATATGAACGAGGGCCATTCCGCGTTCCTCTCCATCGAGCGGATCCGCGTTCTGATGCGCGAGTCGCAGCTCTCGTTTGACGAGGCACTCAGCGCCTCTCGCACGAACAACGTCTTCACCACGCACACGTCGGTGCCTGCTGGCATCGACCTGTTCGACACGGGCTTGATGTATCAGTATTTCGCGGACTACTGCCGCGACGCCGGAATCGCATTCGAGCGCCTGCTCGAACTGGGCCGCCGCAATCCCGAAGATTCGCAGGAGCCGTTCTCGATGGCGATCACGGCCATCAAGGCGTCGTCCTACCGCAATGCGGTCAGCCGGCTGCATCGCCAGGTTTCCCAGGACATGTGGCAGGAGCTATGGCCGAAGCTGCCGACCTGGGAAGTGCCGATCACTTCGGTCACCAACGGCGTCCATCTCCCCACCTGGGTGAACGGCGACTTGGCCACCATCTACGACCACTATCTTCCGCCCGATTGGCGCGAACGCCACACCGATCCGAAGGTGTGGGACATGCTCAACGAGATTCCCGATCAGGAACTGTGGGAGGCGCACCGCCGCCGCAAGCGCCGCCTGGTTCAGTTCGTGCGGGAACGCGTTGGCGCTAGCGCCGCGCAGCGTAAAGCCACGTCGTCCGAGATCAGGCACCTGCAGGAAGTCCTTGACCCCGAGGCCCTCACGCTTGGATTCGCGCGGCGATTCGCAACGTATAAACGGGCGACGCTGGTGTTCCGCGATTTGGAACGGCTGAAGAGCATCGTGAACCATCCGCGAGGTGCGGTCCAGATCGTGATCTCGGGGAAAGCGCATCCGAAAGACAATCCGGGAAAAACTTTCATTCGTGAGATTGTGCAGTGGGCGCGCGAAGCCGAACTCGAGCACCGCGTCGTATTTCTAGAGGACTACAGCATTCACGTCGCGCGCGAACTCGTGCAAAGCGTGGACGTGTGGCTGAACACTCCGCGGCGCGGAGAAGAAGCATGCGGAACCAGCGGCATGAAAGCCGGCCTCAACGGCGTGCTCAACATGAGTATCCTCGATGGCTGGTGGGATGAAGCGTATGAGCAGGCCGGCGGCTGGGCGATCGGCGACCGTGTTCCGTATTCCGCCGATCAAGACGACTTGCACGCGAGTTCCATTTACTCGCTGCTCGAGAACGAGATCGTGCCGATGTATTACGCCGGTGCCTCCCGCGAGGGAGGAGTTTCGGAAGAATGGATGCGCCGCGTGCGCCAGTCCATCCAGCATGTCAGCACGCATTTCAATTGCCAGCGAATGGTCGAAGAATACGATAGCGAGCTGTACGCGCCCGCGCACGACGCCTTCCAACGAATGAAGACCGGCGACTTTGCTCCGGCGCGTCAACGCATGCAGTGGAGCCGCGACGTGGAGCGCGCATGGGACAGTGTCCGCTTTCTGGACGTTGGTCCGCCGCCGGACGCCGCCATCGTAAGCGGTACGGAAATTCACTTGCGCGCCGCGATTGATCTGGCGGGATTGCGGCCGGAAGACGTGCGGGTAGAAGCACTGTTCGGGAGAATCGGCATCGGAGGCGAGTTGGAAGATACTGAAGTACTGACGCTCGACTCTACGGAACAGAACGGCACGGTCTTCACGTTCTCGCGTCAATTCGTGCCGCACCAAACAGGACGCCTAGGCTACGGGCTTCGTATTAGTACGAATCACTATACCGATCCACTTACCAGGCCTTGCAACCCATTACTCAAATGGGCCGGAGACTGAGCCTGTCGGGGAGAACTTGGACGGAGTGTCCGTACGGGAGCCGGTTTGATTGGACTGACTCCGCGATTTTGCTTTGCGGACGACACCGGGGAGTGAGAGCGATGAATGGGACGGCGAAAAAGGATGTTATGCCGGTAAAAGTCCGTTTCGATGCCGGAATAATTCAGTAAATTGTGGGTCGCGCAGATGAGCGACCATTCGCCACGGACTCCGGCCAAGCCTCGCAATCGAAACCTGCGGATGCTGCGCGCCTCCTTAATCTGTCCGATGACCGGCTCGACCGTCGTGCTCCGCAGTTTGTAGAGCGCGCGATTGGCCGCTTCGCATTCGCTTTGATCTTCGGCCGTCGATCGCGACGTGGCCGAGCTTCACGAGTCCGGCGCGCTGGCACAAGCGCAGCATCCTTTGGAGAGGTAGCTGGCAGGACTCGTTTTGACTGTTTCGACAGGAACGAGCGGTAGTGGCGGGAGGAGAAGTACCCGAATGGGCAGCGTCTTCAAAGATGATTGGCAGTTAGACGCAATTCACTTAAAGCGTACCGATTGAGAGTATACAATAAGAGACTCTTCTTGATTTCTATGTCGAGATTCAGATTCGGCTTATTCGTCCTTTTTGCGGCCGGCACCGGGGCGATGAGCCTTTTCGCCCAGCCGGTGCCGCTGCCATTCAAGCCTATTGATATCCAATTCAGTAAGTCGCTTGACCAGTTCATCATGATATCGGCAAATCCAAACGTGGTGCATATCGTGAACTCCGTTAGTGCCGCCGAGACCGTCATCAACCTGAGCCTCGTGCCTCTGAGCCTTTCGGTCTCGCCCGATGGCACGCACGCCGCCGTTGGCCATGACGGATGGATCTCCTATGTGAACCTTTCCTTGGGATATGTGGAGAAGAATCTCGCTGTTTCGGTCACTGCCTCTCAAGTGATCCTTGCCGGCAACGGCAATATCTGGGTGCCGCCGACGACCACGATCAACATCGGTACTGGGATCCAAACTACGTCCGGGTACAGTCCATGGCCAGTGAGCAAGCCGGCTCTCCATCCCAATGGCAATTCGATTTACTATACCCGCGGAGGCTCACCCGATGACGTCATCAAAGGCGACATTTCCACTGGAACATTTCAATACCTGTATGACTCGGTCTACCATGGCGATTTCCCGGTTTGCGCCGGTATCTTTTATAGCGCGGACTCGCAACGCCTTTTGACGGGGTGCGGGACGCTCTTCCGTACTACCAGTTCCGCGACTGACGACCTTCGGTACAATGGGGCGCTTTCGGCGGCGCCGACTGTTGCCTCAGCGGCAGATTCGGGCACGACACACAAATTCGTCGTAATTCCAGGGAACAGCTTCAATACAACGATCGCCGACACGGAGCTTCAGTTCTATGACGACGTCTACCTGACGCTGCTCGGCCGGGTGGCTTTGCCGAAGTACGCTTCACAGCCAACCGCTACGCCTTGGCACGGCCGCTATGTCTCCTACAGTTCCGATGCGAGCAAAGTCTACCTCGTCCTGCAAGCGGACGCCAACGCGCAGCTCGCGAACGATTACGCCATTTACGCGCTGACGTTATCCGCGGGAACTGGCTGCAGCCCGTCCCTGGGGTCAAGTTCAACGAACCTCCCGGCACTCGGCGGAAGTGTGGACGTCGCCGTCACCGCCAGTGACGGATGCCTGTGGCAGGCTTCAACCGCCGTCACGTGGCTGAGTGTGGGCGCGGGCTCCATTTCGAGCAGCAGCGGGACCGTGACCATCCAGGCGGCGCCCAACCTGCTAACAGTTTCCCGTTCGGGAACAGTTACGATCGCCGGCCTGACCTACACGGTGAATCAGGATGCGGCTGCGGCGCCCGGCGTTAATCCAGTCTCGATTTCACCTGTCCGTCCGGTCGCGGCCGAATATAGCGCGGCCCTGGATCGTTTGATCCTCGTGTCGACCAATCCGGACTTGCTGACGATTTTCGATCCGCTGACGAGCGCCAGTCAGTCGGTGCCACTGGTGATGCCCCCTACCGCGGTGTCGATCAGCCCCGACGGCCTCCACGCCGCTGTTGGTCACGACGGACGGATCAGCTACGTGAATCTAGCGAACGCGACGGTGGAGAAAACCTTACCCGTAACCGAAACGGTCTACAATCTGGCCCTTAGCGCCAAAGACATCTTCGCCTTCCCGTTGCGCGATCAATGGCAGGCCGTACGCGTAGTGAACATCGCCACGGGGACCGAGACTCTTTGGAATTGGATCTACGCAGGAGCAACGGGCGGGAGAATCTCACCGAACGGCAAGTATCTGTATATCAACGCAACAAAGCGCTATGACGTTACTCAGCCGCTGCCCTATGCGTTTGATGCGATCGTAAACTACAACGCACGCCAGTGGTTCAGCCAGGATGGTGGGCGGCTCTACAGCGGGTCCGGTCAGGCGTTCCGGCTTTCGGACATCGCCGCCCAGGATCTCCAGTACAACGGGACGCTTGAGAGCAACGGGCTGGCGGCCGCCGCGGACTCCTCCGTCCAGCAAGTAACCGCCACGGTGGCCAACTCACCGACCGCCGATACGACGATCAAATTTTTCAGTCAGCAGTTCCTGGCGGCGGTCGGCTCCGTTTCGATTCCGAAGTTCACCTCCCAGTCGAAGACCTACGACGCACATGGGAGATACCTGTTTTGGAACGCGGCCGGCACTCGCCTGTTCGCGCT
>JBDTTK010000078.1:0-10498 GCA_039930685.1 Bryobacteraceae bacterium
TGCCGGGCGTGATTCCCCTGGTCGGGTCGGCGTTTGTGCTGTTGGCGGCGGCGATTCTGGCGTCGGCGGTTCCGGCGGCACGGGCGGCGCGGATCGATGCGATGCAGGCGCTGCGGCTCGAATAAATCCGGCGGATGAGCAGATGACCCCACCGTGGGCGGATATTTCGGATCAGGAGAACGTTTGGCTTTGGGACGGTTCGAAGTGGTCGGCTTATCGGGGGTGAGTTTCTTTTTTGAGGGGCGCCAGGGAGGTTTGCTTCAGGGGTCTTTTATGAGGTTAGTCTCGCTTTGGTGGGAGTTGCCTCCCTGGCTTGATTCCAATAATAGGATACCGGGACTAGGAATGCAATAGTTTTTTGTATGAAAAATGGAAAAATCTTCGTTGGGCCTGACACCCCGACGAGGTGGTGTCATATCTTACAACAAGTTAACTAGATTGTAGCCGCCCAAACACTTTCGGGATAGCGCTACCGGTTCCTGTAGACTTAAGACTTCTTCACCGAAACACCGGCCCAGCCCTCAATCACCTTCACGGTGGCGCAGAAGTCTTCTTCTCCGTAACCCATTGATAATGCTGCCTGGAACATTTGCTGGGTGACTCCGGTGCCGGGAAGTGGCACGCCGAGCTGCTTGCCGGTGTCGAGCGCGAGGCCGATATCCTTGTGCATCCACTTGGTTGCGAAGTTGGTTGCGAAGTTCCGATCGAGGATGAACGGTGCCTTGAAGGAGATCAGTCCGCTTTTGGCCGCGCTGTTGTTCAGGATGTCGAGCATGAGCTCGGGAGCGACTCCGGCTTTGGTGGCGAGGACCATGCCCTCATTGAAGGCTTCCATAATGTTGGCGAGGACCAGATTCTGGGTGAGCTTGGCGTGGAGACCCATGCCGGGTCCGCCGCAGTAATAGAGGAGCTTGCCCATCGGTTCGAAGTACGGCTTGGTCCGCTCAAAGGCGGCCTGGTCGCCGCCGACCATAAAGGTCAGGGTTCCGTTTTCGGCGCCGGGTTTCGATCCAGTGCAAGGCGCATCGAGGAAGAAGGCGCCCTTGGCGCGGAACTTGGCCTCGATGGCGCGGCTGACTTCGGGTCCGATGGTGCTGCAGTCGGCGACGACGGTTCCGGCCTTGACGCCGGCGAGGAGCGACGTCGCGACCTCTTCCGACATGGCGCTGTCACCGACGCAGTAGAACACGCATTCCGAGAACGCGGCAACCTCGGCCGGGGAGGCGAAGACCTTCGCGTTGGGGAAGTCGGCGGCGAGTTTCGTCACTTTGGCGGCGGTGTGCGACCAGATGCCGACGTTGTGTCCGGCCTTCAGAAGTTGCCGAGCCATGGGGTCGCCCATGATGCCCAATCCGATGAATCCAAGGTTTGCCATTTTTTGTGGTGGTTCTCCGAACTATTTAGTGTACTGCTCCCGTACTAGTCAGGGATGAATCGACGAACCTTCCTCGCTCTTACGCCGTTGGCCAGCGCCGCATGGGGACAATCCGGCGGCGCCGAGATCTCCGCCGCCGATTTGAAAGACGACTTGCGGATCCTGCATGCAGCGTTTGAGGAGGGGCATCCGGGGTTCTACCGGTATACGCCGAAGGCGGATATGGACGCGGTATACGCGCGGGCGGAGTCGGCGCTGGCGAAGCCGATGGATTGGCTCGGGTTCTACCGTGTGGTCGCGCCGGCCGTGGCAGCGGTGAAGTGCGGGCATACGCAGCCGCGTCCGCCGGCATCCGCGGCGGATTTCTTTAACAAAGAACTGCGGGTGCTGCCGTTGGAGGTGAAGATTATCGGCGGAAAGCTGTGGGCGTTCCGCGATCACGGATTTGCTGGGAAGTATGCAGGCCGCGAGATCGAATCGATCAACGGTGTTACGGTGTCGAAGCTGCTGCCGCCTATCCTCGCGGTCTCGAATGGAGACGGCAACAGCGGGCCGGTCCGCGAGTCGCGGGCCTCGCGGCGATTCGGAACGCTGCTGTGGGCGATCGGAGGAATTCAGCCGCCGTACAGGGTGAAGTTCGCGGGCGAGAAGACGGCGGTGGAGTCGGCGGGGATGCTCGCATCCGAGTTTCCGACGTCGCCGCAACCAGCGGTGGCGGAGTTCCGCGTGCTCGATGGCAAGATCGGCTATTTGAAGATCCGTGGATTTGGCGGTCCGCCGATTGACGGCAAGCCGCTCGATGCCTACTACGCCGACCGTTTCGAGGAGATGAACAAGAGCGGCGTCGCTTCGCTGATCCTCGATCTGCGAGACAACGGCGGCGGGCGCGACGAGTGGGGGCAGAAGTTGTTCGCGCATTTGCACGACAAGCCGTTCCGCTATTACCGTGCACTGACGCTGAACAAGCTGCAGTTTGATTTTGCGAAGTACGCAGGCGGGCTGTCGCCGATGCCGGAAGACCGGGTGACAAAGCGGGCGGACGGAAAGTACGACGCGACCAGCCATCCGAATTGGGGCATGAAGCAGCCGATCGAGCCACACTTCGCAGGCAAGACAATTGTGTTGATCAACGGCGGCAGCTTCTCGGCGACGTGCGAATTCGCGACGATGGCGAAGTTCCATAAGGCGGCGCGGTTCGTCGGCGAAGAGACCGGCGGCGCGTTCACCGGGAACACGTCGGGCGCGACGGCGGGATTGGAGCTGCCGCACTCGAAGTTGCGCGTTGGCGTTCCGTTGATGGGGTATTACATGGCCGCGGAGACGGACCGCCCGGACCGCGGAATCTTTCCCGATGTCACGGTGGCGCCGACGATCGAAGATCTGATAAACGGGCGCGATCCAGTTATGGATCGAGCTACCGCGATGTTGAAGGGCTAGGCCTCTGAAGCGGGGGCGAACATCTGGCCCGAAAGGATGCGTAGCAGCAGCAGGTCAGAAGGCTGAAACTGCGCCATTGGCACATTGGTGAGGTCCTCGTCCCGTTCGACGACGTGGCTGCGAATCAGGATCCGCAGTTGCTCGATGCTGATGCCAAGCTCCTCGGCTGCTTCAGTTTCCGAGTACTGCGCTTTGGCGGGTTTCGTCGTCACAATCATGCGGCGTTTCAATGACCTCTTTGGGGAACGTACTCTTGCATTGTAGGGGCCGGTCCGGCGGGGCCAAATCGGGCAGAGTCCCTATTTGATTCGTAGGTCTTGCCTGACGGACTTTGGTACTAAGGTCGGCCGCGGGCATCTAAATACGCTGTCCGCTGATACACTTCGAGAGGAGAACCCTCCTTTATGTCTGATCAAAAAAGCGTATTACGTCCACCGACGGAAGTGCTCACGCGCGGCTTCGACCCAAGCCTTAGCGTAGGTTCGGCGCGACCGGCGGTGTTTCGCAGTTCCACTTACGTGTTTTCGAGCCCCGAAGCCGCTGAACGCGCCTTCGATCTGATGGCCGGGAGGGCGAAAGCCGAACCCGGTGAGATTCCAGATCTGGTTTACTCGCGCTTCAATCATCCGAACGCGGAGATCCTCGAGGATCAGATCGTGCCCCTTGAGAAGGGCGCGCAAAAGGCGCTCGTTTTCAACTCCGGCATGGCCGCGATCATGACGACGATGTTCGCGTTTTTGAAGCCGGGCGATGCCGTGCTCTACACCGTTCCGGTCTATGGCGGGACGCAGAAGTTGATCCAGACGTTCCTCGATCCGTGGGGCGTGACGGGAGTGCCGGTTTCGGGCGGATCGACGGATGAGATCGACGAGAAGATCCGCACGACGGAGAATCTGCGCGTCATTCTCATCGAGACGCCTGCGAATCCGACGCTGCTGATGACTGACATCAAGCGTGCCTGCGATGCGGCCGCCGCACGCACTGGCGAGCGCCCGATCGTGATGGTCGACAATACGATGCTCGGACCGGCGTTCCAGTTTCCGCTGGAACTAGGCGCGGATATCTCTTTGTACTCGGCGACCAAGTATCTTTCGGGCTTCAGCGATCTGATCGGCGGAGTGGCGCTGGCGCGCAATCCGGAACTTCTGCGCAAGGCGCGCAGCCTGCGCAGTCTGTTCGGCAACATTCTTCAGCCGGACGAATGCTGGATGCTGACCGGCCGGCTGCCCACTGTTTCGCTCCGTATGAATCGGGCGAGCAAGAACGCGCAGCGGATCGCCGAGCGGCTTGCGAATCATCCCAAGGTGAAGCGGGTGCTCTATCCCACGCTGTTCACGGATCCAGAACAGATCCGCATCCGGACGGCGCAATGCGAATTCCCGGGCGCGATGTTCTCTATGGAGCTGCGCGGCGGTAAGGCGGCGGCGTTCGAGTTCCTGCGGCACGTCGAGATCACGCGGAATGCAGTTTCGCTGGGAGGCGTCGAGAGCCTGGTGTGCCATCCGAAATCGACGACGCATTCTGGGTTCACCGATGAGGAGTTCGCGCAGGCGGGAGTCACGGACAGCCTGGTGCGCGTGTCGGTCGGCATTGAGGATTGGCGCGATCTGCTCGCTGATTTTGAGCGGGCGCTGGAGATGGTGTAGGCGTTTCGTAATCCGTATAGCGGGCCGGGCATGCCCGGCCCAGCAAGTGTGGGATTGCGGAGCGTGAGGTCACGAAGCGGAGTCCGTGAAACTGGGCCGCTGCTCGGGGGAGGCGTGGCGCTCTCGCTCGATTCGCGCGTTGTTTACGTCGTGCCTGATGCACATGAGGAGCACCTCTATCGCATGCGATTCGTAATTCTGTTGGTAGCGGCGACTGCGTTCGCACAATCGGTTTTCGATCCCAAGTCGATGGACCGCTCGGTGGAGCCGTGTACGGATTTCTATCAGTACGCGTGCGGCGGATGGATGAAGGCGAATCCGATTCCGCCGGATCAGACGCGGTGGCTGCGCTTCAGTGTGCTCGCCAATCAGAATACGGCGACGCTGCGCGGAATCCTCGAGTCGGCGGCGAAGACCGAGACGAAGCTGCCGATCGATCGCAAGATCGGCGATGCCTACGCGGCGTGCACGGACGAGGCGGGAATCAACACGCGGGGGCTCGATCCGATCCGCCGGTTCCTCGATCGCATCGCGGGCATTTCCTCGCGCGCGGGGATCACACAAGCTGTTTCGGAGTTGCATGCGGGAGGCATCGGCGTCCTGTTTCGTTTCGGCTCGCAGCAGGATCTGAAGGATTCGAAGATGCAGATCGGCGGGATCAACCCCGCTGGGCTGGGGTTGCCGGATCGCGAATTTTATCTTCGGAATGACGAGCGGTCCGTGAAACTGCGGGCCGCCTATGCGGCGCATATCGCGGCGATGCTGAAGTTGGCAGGGCGGTCCGCGGAGCAGGCGGAGTCGGCCGCACAGCGTGTCCTCGCGTTCGAGACGACGCTGGCGAAATCGACACAGGATCGTGTGGCCCAGCGCGAACCGAAGAACTCGTATCACGTGTACTCGATCGCGGAACTGGTTTCGCTCGCGCCGGGCTTCAACTGGCAGGAGTACTTCAAGCAACAGGGTGCGCCGGAATTCGGGGACATGGCAAAGACGTTGAACGTCGCTTACCCGCCGTATTTCCGCGAGGTCGAATCGCAAATCGTGCAGGCCAGCCTGGACGATTGGAAGTCGTATCTGACGTGGCATCTACTGCGCTCGTCGGCGTTGCGCTTACCGGACGCGTTCGTTGATGAGGGTTTCCGGTTCTACGGCAAGACGCTATCCGGCCAAAAAGAGAACGAGCCGCGTTGGAAACGCTGCGTTGGCGATGTGAATCAGTCGCTGCGCGATCTGGTCGGCCAGAAGTTTATCGCGGCAACGTTCGGGGACGACGGCAAGCGGCGCATCGACGCGCTGGTGGCCGAGATCCGCGCGGCACTGTCGCGCGACATCGACTCGTTGGCCTGGATGTCGCCCGAGACTAAGAAGGAAGCGCACGCCAAGCTCGCGGCGGTAACGCAGAAGATCGGGTATCCGGAGACCTGGGAAGACTATGCGACGGTCGAGATCCGCCGCGACGATTATTTCGGGAACGCCGCACGCAGCGCCGCGTTCTACCGGAAGAAGAATATCGACCAGATCGGCAAGCCGAAAAACCGCAAGGAATGGTTCATTCCCGTAACCACGGTGGATGCATTCTACAGCGGGCAGAACAATGAGATCGTGTTTCCGGCCGGAATCCTACAGCCGCCGTTCTTCGACAAGAACGCCGACGACGCGGTGAATTATGGCTCGATCGGCAGCGTCATCGGGCACGAGATCACGCACGGCTTCGACGACCAGGGCCGCAAATTCGATGCCGAGGGCGACCTCCGCGACTGGTGGACCGCGAACGATGCCCAGGAGTATGAAGAGCGGGCGCAGTGCATCGTCGCCGAATACTCCAAGTTCGAATCGGCGGGTTTGAGTCTCAATGGCAAGCTGACGCTCGGCGAGAACACGGCCGACAACGGCGGATTGCGCATCGCGTTGATGGGGCTGATGGCGTCGCTCGCGAAGTCCGGAAAGCCGCCGGGGAAGATCGATGGTTTTACTCCCGAACAGCGTTTATTTCTGGCTTTCGGACAGACCTGGTGCAGTAACGCAACCGATGAAGTGCTGAAGCTGTTGGTCGCGACCGATCCACATTCGCCGGGGCGCTGGCGCGTGAACGGCACGGTCTCGAACATGCCGGAGTTCGCGAATGCGTTCGCGTGCCGGGTGAATCAGCCGATGGTCCGCGGACCCGCCTGCCGCGTCTGGTAGCGGGCTCGATTTCGCGTCCTTCTGATACTATTCCGTGTGGTGACCCATCCCCTGCGTATCTCGCACGTCGGCTTGCGCGGCGTGGTTGGCAGCGGACTGACGGCGACGCACGCGATGGATTTCGCGGCCGCGTTCGGAACGTTTCTGCCCGACCCCGGTCCGGTGCTGATCGGGCGCGATCCACGGGCAAGCGGCGAGATGCTGCGCGAAGGCGTGATCGCTTCGCTGCTCGCTTGCGGGCGCGACGTGGTCGATCTCGGTATCGTGTCGACGCCGGTGATCCAGCATGCGATCGCGCGCAGCGCCGGAAGGCCCAATGCGGCAGCGGGCGGCATCTCGATCAGCGCCAGCCACAATACGGCGGAATGGAACGCGCTTCGCTTCTTCGGTCCCGGTGGAACCTATCTTTCGACCGCCGAGGCGAGCGAACTGCTCGACATCTATCATCTGCGGAAATTCGCGTTCGAACCATGGGACCGCATCGGGCGTGTCTCGCAACAGACCGACGCCATCGACCGGTATCTAGACGATTTGAACATCGTCTTCAAGTTCGACTCCATCCGCAACATCCGCGTAATCGTCGACTGCGCGAGTGGAACGTCGTCGGTGATCCTCAAGCGGCTGAATGAACGCTTCGGCCTGCGCCTGTTGCTGATTAACGAGCACGTGGAGGGTATGCGGTTCGCGCATGAGCCGACCACGTCGAAGCGTGTGGTCGCATTGCAGCTTGCGCCGCTGGTGAAGCCGGTCGGCGCGGAGGCAGGCTTCCTCTTCGATCTCGATGCGGACCGCGTGGCGATGGCGACGGAACTTGGCGAGGCCGTGTCGGAGGAGATGATGCTCGCGCTGCTGGCCGACGATCTGCTGGCGCGCGGCCCCGGCAAGCTCGTGATCACAAACCTCTCGACCACGGCGTTGCTCGACGAGATCGCGGCGCGGCATGGCGGACGCGTGGTGCGGGTTCCGGTGGGGCGGCAGGCCGCGACGGACGCGCTCGCGACGTATCCGCCGGAAGAGATCGCGGTGGCGGGCGAAGGGTCCGGAGCGGTGATGATGCCGCAGTTCCGCTTTGTCTACGACGGTATTGCGGCAATGTTCGCGGTACTTCGCATCATGCGTGAGAGCGAACGAAAGCTTTCGGAACTGGTCGCGTCGTATCCGCGTTATGAAATCTGCAAAGGGGAAGTGCCGTTGTCTTCGCAGCGGATTCCCGCGCTGTTTCTGGAATTGCGAAATCGGTACGCCGACGGACGGCAGAACACGTCGGATGGCCTGCGCGTCGACTGGCCGGATTCCGAGGGAAAGGGCGCGCGGTGGTTTCACGTCCGCGTGAGCCAGACGGAGCCTGTCGTTCGCGTGTACTGCGAGCAGTGCGGCGAGACGCCCAGCGAGCTCTTCGAAGAGCTGCTCGAGATCGTGAGGCAGTATGCCGCGTGAATCGCATGGCAAACAGCGCCAGCACCAACTAAAAATCGGCGTGTCCGGCATCCGCGGAGTGGTCGGCGAGTTTCTCACGCCGTCGCTGACGGCGGCGTTCGCACAGGCGTTCGGGACGTATGTCGGCGCGGGGCGCGTCGTGGTGGGCAGGGACACGCGCGCGAGCGGCGACATGCTGCAGCATGCGGTCCAGTGCGGGCTGCTGGCTGCCGGATGCGAGGTGATCGACGTGGGCGTGCTGCCGACGCCGACGATCCAGATCTTCGTCGGCGCGAGCGGAGCGCGCGGAGGACTTGCCATTACGGCGTCGCACAATCCGCCGGAGTACAACGCCTTGAAGCTGTTCAGCGCGCAGGGCCTGTTCTTCAATCATTACGAGCGGGCGGAACTGCTCGATATCTATCACCAGAGCGCATTTCGCCAAGCTGCGAACGACGAGATGCATGGCGTCCGGCGCGACCGGGAAACGCCTGTGCGCATCCATATCGACCGCGTTCTGAAGCTGGTGGATGTCGAAGCGATCCGGCGCCGCAGGTTCCGCGTCGGGCTGGATGGCGTCAACGGCGCGGGTTCCGAGTTGAGCGTCTACTTTCTTCGCGATGTGCTGGGCTGTGAGTTGCACGCGATTTCCGTGGATCCCACCAAGCCGTTTCCACGCGAAGCGGAACCGCGCGCGGAAGTGCTCGGCGATCTGGCGGACGTGGTCCGCGGACAGAAATGCGATGTCGGATTTGCTCAGGATCCGGACGGCGATCGCCTTGCGGTCGCCGATGAGACGGCTTTCGTAATCGATAATGATGAAGTGCTGGCGCTGGTTGTCGATGCGGAATTGGCGCGGCGGCCCGGTCCGGTGGTTGTAAACCTGACCACGTCCGCAGTCATCGACGACGTCGCGAAGCTTCATGGGGCGCGCGTCTACCGGACGCCGGTCGGCGAAGCCAACGTGGTCGAGGTGATGAACGCGGTCGGCGCGGTGATCGGCGGCGAGGGATCGAACGGCGGCATCATCCATCCCGGCGTACAACTCTGCCGGGACAGCTATACGGGGATGGCGCTCTTGCTCGATCGTATGCAGGCGACCGGCAAGAGCATGTCGCAATTGGCTGGGGCGCTTCCCAAGTATTTCCGCCGCAGCGGTAAGGCTAGTTTCGAGCACGGCCGGCTCGGTCCGGTGATGCAATCCCTCGAGCGCGCGTTTCCGGATGCGCAAGTCGACCGGCAGGACGGCCTCAAGATTCAGATGGCCGATGGTTGGATTCATGTACGGGCATCGAATACGGAGCCGATTCTGCGGTACGCGGCGGAAGCGCGGTCGCCTGGGCGGGTCGACGAGTTGCACGCGACGGCCGCAAAGCTACTCCGGTGACGCCAGTTTTGGCTTCAGGGAACGCGAACGACTGTGATCGGAAAGTCCGCGGCGACGCGCCAGCTACCCGAATCCCGCGACTCGATCCGAAGCACTAAGTCGCCCGGCGGCAGATCACGGGAAGGGATCACCACCGCCAGTGCTTCGCCCTCGACGTCGGCAAGCTCGCCGCCGTCCCACACGACAAACCCATCGGTCCGGAGCGACACGCGCCGCGGAGGAGCCGGGGGATTCGGCATCTCGAGCAGGAATACGACCGGATGCGGCGACAGGCTCACGGGAATCGATTTCACACGTTTTTGCGTCAGCGAAAAAATGCCGCCTGCCGGACCGCGTTCCGCCTTGCGTTCGGTCGCGTATTGCCAGATCAGATAGGCCGTCGGAACGCTGACCAGGAGGAGCGCGGCAGTCGCAAAGATGGCGACGACGTCCATGTTCCTGCGGACCGGGCCAGGTTCCGCGTTCGGCAGCCGCAGTTGGTCGTTAGAGCTTCCGTCGGAGCTGGAACGAAGAATGCTGAGCGAATTCCGTATGGCGGCATCGGCAACTTCCGTGTGTTCGATGGGGACGGGTGCCAGCGGGCCGACTGGGCCGCGGGAAGCAGCGGAGTCGCGGTGCCGCGGCGGCGTCGAACGGAAGATCTCGGCGAGCGCGAGACGGTCCATGCATTCGGCGCAGTCGACGAAGTGCTTCTCGAACGAGCTTCGTTCGGCCTCGTTGAGACTCCGGTCGAGGTAGCGGTCCGCGATCCGGTGGTCTTCGATGTACTTGTGGTCCATCGCCACGGTGACCCGGTTTTCGATCACAGCGGCTTGATTATCCCACAGGCTTCAGTGACTTCGATAGCGGGAGGCGGCCCGGAAAGACGGAGGGCAAAGAAAATCGGAGCGGGCCGATGGCGGCGCTGCTCCGATTTTCGGATGCGAATTTAACTTCGGGGACCTAAGCCGCCTTGATCACTTTTCCGTTTTTGATGCACGACGTACAAACGGTCATTCTCTTGTTCCCGCCCTTTACGGCTGCACGAACGCTCTGCAGGTTGATGTTCCAGCG
>JBDTTK010000079.1:0-10464 GCA_039930685.1 Bryobacteraceae bacterium
CCATTAAAACAATATGTTTCGGTCACGTTAACTGCACCGCTACCAGATGTTACACCATTGGAGAAGAGATGAAGATCGGTCAGCATTCCAACAAGAGCGGTCACGGTAAAGGACAGCGCGGCATCACGGCTCAGAAAAGTGGTCGGAGAACCAACGTTACTCAGATTGATCCCCGGGTTGAAAGCAAATCCTTCCATTCCAAGATCCGTGATCACTCCAACGCCAACCTGGTTGGCGGTGATCAACGGGGCGGTCCCGCCCGGAAGAAATCCGAAGCCACTAAACAGCAGATCGCCGACCGTACACCCTTCGGTCAACAAGAGGTAATCGGCGTAAGTTCCATTTTGACAAGTAGACGGTGCAGCACTGGCGGAGACCGTGGTCAATACCAGAGCAGAGATGAGCAGAAAGATTTTTTTCATTTTGTTTTTACACTCCCCTTCAAATACGGGTCCTTTGGCTTATAGCCGGGCTCACTTAGCGTATGTTGGCGGGGCGGAGGAGTGAATGAAGCGATGGGACTAGAACGTATCAGTACTACTCTGGGACTTCTTTGAACGATGGACAGTATTTTCTGTTACAGGAATGTGAGGCGGATAGGACCGTACTGCCCTTATACTGAGGACATCGCTGTTCTCCTCAAAGTGCTGTGTGATCAACCCCCATCCTTATCCATCGATATCGCCTCTGCGGAAAGTTCTTCTAACTATATGTATTGCAACGCTTTCTTCGTCTTGTGATCACGCCATAACGAACGCCGCGCCGCATCCCCCTCCCTCCGAGGAGCGGTTCACGGCGGTTGTCGTCCCGTCGCGGGCCGCCAACGACGCGGGGCGGTTTCTGGCGGGGTTACCGGCAGTACCAGGGAGCGCTTTTGCCGAGTTTGAGGGCAGTGAAGCCTGGAAAATTCATCGCCGTGAAATGGATCGGGCATGGGCGAACATGGAGGCCCAGACAATCCCCGCGATGCGTGAGTTTCAGAAGAAAGAGCTTAGCTCTTCTGAGATCGAAAAGTCCATTGTTTTCTATCCGTTTAGCGGCCCAGATGCACTCGTTCTGAGCGTCTTCTTCCCCAAGAATCCCGTGTATGTGATGGTCGGATTGGAGCCGCCCGGAACGCTGCCGACCGCCCAGCAATTGGCGAAGAAGGACCTCGGAGAAACGCTAGGCGCGGTCCGCGAGACCGTCTACTCAGAGCTCCATCGGAGCTTTTTCATCACCCGCCAAATGGACAAACACTTCCGCGGCCAGGTCGCCGATGGGCTGTTTTCGCCGATTCTTCAGCTCATGGTACGCATGAACCACACCGTCTTAGGACATCGGTATGTTCAGATGGACGAGCAGGGCCGGATCGTCGAGAGATCTCTCGAAAAAAATAGTTTGCCGGGATCGATTTATAAGGGGGTCGAGATCGAATTCACCACCGGATCGAGTCCCGTCGTGCAGAAGCTCTTCTACTTTTCGATCAACCTCTCGGACCAGCGGCTCAAGGAGAACAAGCCGTTCGCTGCGTTCATGGCTCGGCAGAAAGGCCTGACCAGCTATTTCAAGGCCACCTCCTATATGACTCACCGCAAGGAGTTCTCGATCATTCGCGAACAGGTGCTTTCTGCCAGTTCGGCGGTCCTCGAGGACGACTCCGGGATCCCCTACCGTTATTTCACGTCGCCGCCCTGGAAGATCGAGCTCTTCGGCGAGTTCGATCACCCCTACGGAAGCTTCCGGTGGTTCGAGCAGAAGGACCTGAAGCGGGCATACGCCACGACAAACCCGAAACCTCTCGGCTTCAAGATCGGCTACGGATTCTCGAAGGCGCCGTCGAACCTCCTTCTTGCGACGCGCCCCCATTAGGCGCGCAAAGCGGCGGAGCTACCGGAGTGGAAACAGATGCGCCGTCAGCGGATCATGGTATCGGGTGGGGCTTGTCCTCACCAGCAGCGGAAAGGGAGAGCAGCATGCGGATTTCTAAACTGATCGGGATGTTGGTTGCGGCAGCCGTCGTCGCGGGAGTTGTGGTGTCACTGCCTGACATCAAGCGCTACATTCGCATCAGCACGATGTAGTCGGACCTCGCTGGTAATCCTCGGACGCAAATGCGGTCGGGGCGGTGTCGTAGGGAGCCCATGTCTCCGACTCCCCCTGCTGCGCCGGGCGGAAGGTGACACGCCGCAAGTGCTCTTCGCGCGCGCCCCGCGTGCGAGGATTTCCGGTCGTTTGGCCTACGCGGTCTTCGTCTTGCTAACGGCTGCCGGAAGAGCCACCGCAAGTTTTGCATGGCCGCTTCGCAGAAATGACGTGCTCAACGTCCTTTTTTCCGCTTCGGGTAGGGATTCAGATCGAGTCAGGCCGGGCAAGGTTGAGGAATGGGCAAAGTAACATCCTAGTCCAAACATGGCCACAAGCCCCAACACGATCAGGGATACAGTCAAGATCGAGAAGATCGAAACATAGAGAAAGAAAGCGGCGATGCTTGCTGCCAACGCCGTTGCAACCAACAGAATTAGAATCGCCATGCGGGTATGCAAGCACGTCCCGTGCCACTCCGTGGTGACCTTCGAGTTTTCAGGAATCCGGGTATGAGATGCAATTCCGCAGCGATACCGACGCAGTCAGGCGGCATTCGACGTGTGCATCGAATACCGCCTTCCTGGTTCACTCTTTGCCGGTAGATCTACTGCTGATTCGGATCGTAATTCTGCGGAGGCCGCGAGTACTGCGGTTGATTCTGGTTGCCATAATTGCGCGGCGGCTGTGAATACCGCTGCTGGTTTGGATCATAGCCGCGCTGCTGAGACGGGTATTGCTGCTGGCTTCGATCGTAGCCCTGCGATTCCGGATGCTGCGAATTAGGATCGTAGTTCGGCGGCGGCGTCTGATACTGCGGTTGACCGGCATCGCAGTTCGGATCCGGGATCCAACTGCCGTTCCGGTCGTAGGTGCCTTCGCAACCTTGCTGCTCGGCCGGCGGACCGTACGTCGACGGGCCGTCCGTGTAGTTCGGATCGTAAGCGTAGCTGGGGTCGTAGGCGTAGCCCGGAGCGTACGCGTAGCCGGGAGCATACGCGTAGCCCGGAGCGTAGGTGTAATAAGGAGATCCGTACCCCAGGTAGATGCTTCCGCCGTAATATCCGCGATAACCGCGGCCATACGATCGCGGAGCCGCATAGCCGCGTCCATAATACGCGGAACCGCCGGAGTATCCTCGATACCCGCCGGATCCGCGAGGGCTCGCGTAACTCTGCCCGCGCGAGTAGCTATTTCTGCCTGGAGAAGAGCGCTGCGCGTACCCTCGGTTGCCGCCGGAACCGCCGCGTTGGGCGAATCCGCCTCCGCCGGAGAAACTCCGGCCGCTACCGCTATAGCTCCTCGCCGATCTTCCGTTGGAGTTGCCACCCCGGCCGCCGCCTCGGTTCTGCGCCAGGCTGACTGCCGGGAGTGATGCCACGGCAAAGGCGCCGATCACGAATGCGGTAGATGCGAATCGTCTGAGAATCATCGAGGTTCCCTTTTCCTTTCACTCCGAGCCTTACACTCGAGAGACGCCGCGAAGCACCCGTGGGTTCTACCTGATTCGCGTTTGTGAAGGATAAGTAATTGCTGCGCTTCCGCAATCGCAGCTGGCCGCTTATGTTTTGTTGACTTCGCTGACCAGCTTGCTCGCCAGCGGTTTCGTCTGGCCCGCGTATTTGTTGCCCGGCTTCAGTCGATACGGAACAGACACGCGCGTCGACAACTGCTCGAAGGTAAATGAGCAGATTCGCATACCGGGGTAGAGAGCCACCGGCATGCGCCCCAGGTTGCTCAATTCAAGCGTGGCCTTGCCGGTCCAGCCTGGATCGAACAGTCCCGCGGTCCCGTGCACGATGATGCCGATGCGCCCCAGGCTGGAGCGGCCTTCGAGCCGTCCAAGGACGTCGTCGTCGAGTTCCAGCTTCTCTTCCGTGATCGCGAGTACGAATTCGTGCGGTTGAAGAATAAACGGCTCGCCCGGCTGGACGTTGACTTCGCTCATCAGATCCTGGATCGCGACTTTCTCGCGCAGGTCGATGTAGGCGTGGCGGCTGTGCTCGAAGACGTTGAACACGTTACCGAGGCGGAAATCGACCGAGCAACTGCCGAACTGCTCGGGAGGCAGGTCCGGCGAGATGCGGATTTTTCCTTCCGCGATGTAGCGCTTAATGTCGATGTCGGAAAGAACCATAAGAGGGAATGGTAGCAAGGCGCTCGCGGCGGGACCGCTCGTCAAAACCGACAAGCCCGGATCGAACGCCGCGTAAAACGCTATGCGGCGCGGAGAGCGTGTTCGAGCGCTTCCACGAAGAAATATTCTCCCCACATCACGGACTCGTCAACGCCCAGTGCTTTGTGCACATGGTAGACGCCGCCTTTGAGGATTCCCTCCCACTTTGGATCCGACTTCGCAAGGTGGTTGTCGCACAACGTCTTCAGAATGCGGACCGCTGTTGACCAATAGAGGTGGCCCTTCATCGGATCGGGAGCAATCCGGCAAAGGCGGAACAGTCCGGCGGCGGCGATCGCCGCGGTCGAAGCGTCGAGCAAGGTCCGCGATTCGATCGGCGCGTCGAAATCCCAAGGCGGAACGCCGTCGGACGGAGTGTGCGAGATGTAGTAGTCCGCGCAGGCCTCCGCGGTCTCCATGAAATGCGGATCGCGGCTGTACTCGTAGCAGGTGCCGAACCCGTAAAGCGCCCAGGCGACGCCGCGGGACCAGCACGAGTCGGCGCGATAACCCTGCTGCGTGGATTGCTTGATGAATTCGCCCGTTTCTAGATCGAAGATGCCTTCGTGTGCGGTGGACCCGTCGCCGCGGACGAGTGTCCGGCGCGTGGTGAGCGCGTGGCGGATCGCGATTTCCCGGAGCCGCCGGTCGCCCGTCTCCCGTGCCGCGTAGAAGATGATGCCGACGTTCATCATGATGTCGATGAACAGCGAGTTCTCGGCGACGAAACTGCTCAGATAGCGGCCGTTTTCCTGGAAGCGCATCGAAAGCGTCCGTCCCGCCTGGATGAGAACGTCGCGGAGTTCCGGCTCGCGTGTGCGTTGATACCACCGGTAATAGGTCGACAGGAAAACGAAGCCCAGGTCGTGCACTTCGCGGTCGTCCTTGCGGGGCTCGAGCGGCTTCGAATATTTGACGGCCTGGTCGAACCAGTATTTGCGGTCGTCGGAGTTCGGCGGGGAATGTTTTTCAAACAGCCACATCATGCCGGGCAGAAATCCTTCGCACCAGTTGGTCCAGTTCGGGCCTTCGTGCTTCCACTTGCCGTCCCGCGTATACATCGGGTAGAGATCGGGATGCTTCTCGATCAGGCGGCGGACCTGCTTTTGGGCAAACTTGAAGGAGTCTTCAAATGTCTGCGCGCCTTCGGTGGCGAAATGAATCAAGGTGGCTCCTTAACTTAAGAACGTATTACTTTGCGCGAGGCGCGTTTCCGGTCCACCAATGCGCCGCGTAGCCTGCGCTCAGTTTCACCGACGAGGGGCTCAGAAACAAGCGAATGGTTCCGGGCCGCAGCGTCTCCGGCAACGCGGGCGAACGCAAACTGCGAACCGGTGAGTTCACCCCTGGCGCGGACTCGTCGCCGACCGCCGTAAACACCGAGCGGCCCGACGGCCATTCGAGATCTGTAAATTGCATGCTGAGATAGAAGCCGTCCGGAGCGCGTTGAAGTTCTACAATGCGGCCGCTGAGCACCGCACCTTTTGGGACGACGATCTTCCGCTTCATCTTCGCATTCTCGGAGACAATTGCGCGAATCGGATCGCCGACGGCCGCCGTGTTTAGAATGATGTCCTTTTCGAGGACCGTCGTGACGTACATGCGCGGAGGCAGTGCGACCGCCGGAATCTCCGCCGTCACCGGCCCGCTCGGAGCCGTCGCCGGTGCGTCATCGAAGCGCAAGACGCTCTCGCCAACATACTGGCGGCAATCGCTGAAGGCGATGCGATTGTGCTTCTCGTTGCCCCGCAAATCGACCAGCGTCAAGTCGCTCGACGCCGGCAATAGGAACGCGGACTCGCCGATCTTGCGGCGCGCATAGTCCATCCGGGTGGTCGCGCTCGAGAGATCGAGATTCGCGGGAATGTCCTCTGCTTCAAACTCGAGCCTCATGACGTCGAGGCTCAGGGGGTCGATCCAGAAGCTGCCATGATATCCGGCGAGGCCTTCGCGGTCTCCGATTCGGAGATGGTAGCCGCTGTTCATGAGTGAAACGCGAAAGTCCCAGCGGTGTGCGGGACGGCCTTCCACGGTCGCCATGCCGCGGTAGGTATATTGTGGAGCAAACGATTGAAAGACCGTCTTCGCGAACAGCGCGAAATCGCCATTGCTGATCGTCCCTGTCTTGACGATATCGCGTAAATCCTTGGTTTCAAAACCCTTGGCGCCGGGCCACGCAAACAATTCGTGGCCGTCCACCAGCGCCACTTCGAGCCGCAGCGTGTCGACGAGGCGGAACCTTTTCGAGGGCAGCGTGCGGTCCGAGCGCTCCACGGTTTCGAGGCAGGTGTAATTCGGCAGGCGTTCAAGTGTTTCCTGCGCGTGCAACTTCACGCGTGCGAGGAGCAGAAGTTCTGGAGGCAGTCCGGTGTCCTGCTGGGCGAATGCCAGCGAGGTTCCGACAACGAGCGCCGCCAACTCCCACATTGGCCTCATTATAGGCGCCGCGCTACCATCTAGAGGAATGTCAACTAAAGTTACGGTTTCAAATAACGGTCCAATTCGCCTGGAAGGCGATTTTACGATCCAGGATGCCGATGGCAAGGAATATGGATTGATGGGTCGGACCAAGATCAGCTTGTGCCGCTGCGGCCACTCGGAGAAGAAACCGTTCTGCGACGGCAAGCACGGAGTCAAAGGATTCGAATCGTTGTGCCAGGCGTACGAACTGCCGCCGCCTCCGCCCCCGAAGGTGTAAGGCGGGCGAGTCCGGCGCGAAGCATTCTCAGTAAAGCGGGCGGGTATCTGGCGGAGGCGGGTTTTACGCACTCGCTGACGCCCGCACGCAACTGCACGTTCGGATGCACCTATTGTTATGTGCCGACCATGGGAATTTACGGCGGCCTAAAGCCGGAAGATTGGCGGCGCTGGGGCCAATTCACGACCTTTAAGTCGAACGCGGCGGATTTGGTTGCCCGCGAGTCACGCCCGGATCAGGTAATCTACTGCTCTCCGTTGGTCGATCCGTATCAGCCCGCCGAAGAGGCCGAAACGTCGATGCCCGGCATCCTCGACGCGCTCATCGAGCGGCCGCCTGGCGTATTCGTGATTCAGACACGAGGTCCGCTCGTAGCACGGGATCTTTCGCGCCTGGTCACGTTGTCGACGCGAACGACATTGCGCGTCAGCTTTTCATTGACTACGAACCGGGATGACATTCGGCGGCTCTATGAGCCTTTGTGCGCTCCCTTCGAGGAGCGTCTGTCGGCGCTTCGAACTCTCCGCATGGCCGGTATCGAAACATATGCGACCCTCGCACCCCTGCTGCCGTGCGATCCCGAAGAATTGGCCGCCCGCGCGATTGACGCCACCGGGCGGGACCTGATCGGCGATCCTCTGCATGTGCGATCCGTTAAGCCCCGCGGCGCGACCACGCGTCCGGCAGCCGAGCGAATCGCCGCGATTCATGGCCACGAAGATTGGTTCGACCCATCGTTTCAAGATGACGTCGTACGTCGTATCCGTGGAGCCGCGCGTTCGGCAGGCAAGGAATTTACGATCGGTCCGGCGGGATTCGGCTTGCTGACGCGGTTGGACTACGAGGCGCGACCGTAAGGCCGCGCGTGAGCAAATGAGGAACAAATGACCAAAGACGTGTTGCAGGTTCTGGCCCGATTAGGCATCGAAGACGTGAACTCGGGCGCATGCGGTTCCGAGTGGGTCCAGCAACCCGCCGGCCCGGAGTTGATCTCGCGAAGCCCGGCGACCGGAGAAGAACTGGCGACCGTCCAGATGGCGCTCGAAGAGGACTACGACGACGTGGTCTGGCAGGCGTCCGAGACCTTCAAGAAGTGGCGCATGGTTCCGGCCCCGGCGCGCGGCCAAATCGTGCGCGAGATCGCGGACGAACTGCGCAAACACAAGGACGACCTCGGCGCTCTCGTCGCGATTGAGATGGGCAAGATCCTCGCGGAGGGCAAAGGCGAGGTCCAGGAAATGATCGACATCGCCGATTTCGCGGTCGGCCTGTCGCGCCAACTCTACGGACTCACCATGCACAGCGAGCGCCCGCTCCACCGCATGTACGAGCAATGGCATCCGCTCGGCGTGGTCGGCGTGATTTCGGCATTCAACTTCCCGGTCGCCGTCTGGAGCTGGAACGCCTTAATCGCCATGGTCTGCGGCGACACCGTAGTCTGGAAGCCGTCGCTGAAGACACCGCTGTGCGCAATCGCCGTGCAGCACATCTGCAACCGCGTCCTCGCGCGCCACGGATGGCTCGGCGTGCTGACGCTGGTCATCGGGCCGGACGACGTGGTGGGCACGCGGATGCTCGAAGACAAGCGCATACCGCTGGTGAGCGCCACCGGCTCGACGCACGTGGGGAAGATCGTCGCCGAGACGGTCGGCAAGCGGCTGGGCCGGACGCTGCTCGAACTCGGGGGCAACAACGGCATGATCGTGATGGACGACGCGAATCTCGACATGGTCGTGCGCGCGGCGCTGTTCGGCGCGGTCGGCACGGCAGGTCAGCGCTGCACCAGCATCCGCCGGCTGTTCCTGCAAAAAGGCATCGCGGCCCAAGTCACCGAGCGGTTGCTCGCGGCCTACAAGCAGATCCGCATCGGCAATCCGTTGGATCCCAAGACGCTGATGGGTCCGCTGATCAGTGAGCACGCGATCGAATTGATGATGACCGGCTTGCAGATTGCCGGCGAGCAGGAAGGCGAAATCCTCACTGGCGGCGAGCGCGTCGAGATCGACGGCGGCTATTACGTAACGCCGGCGATCGTGAAAGCGCCGCGCCGAATGAAGATCATGCAGAAAGAGATCTTCGCGCCGATCCTCTACATCGTCGAGTTCGAGACGCTCGAGGAAGTGCTGGCGTGGCACAATGACGTGCCGCAGGGCCTGTCGTCGGCGATGTTCACGACCAATGCGATCACGGCGGAAACGTTCCTGAGCGTCAGGGGTTCCGACTGCGGAATCGCCAATATCAACATCGGCACCAGCGGCGCCGAGATCGGCGGGGCGTTCGGCGGCGAGAAAGAAACCGGCGGCGGACGCGAGTCCGGCAGCGATTCCTGGAAGGCCTATATGCGCCGCCAGACCGTGACCATCAACTGGTCGCCCGATTTGCCGCTCGCGCAAGGCATCGAGTTCGAACTCTAGCTCGCACCGCGCGCTATTGCTTCTTGGTCTGCGTTCGGGGGAGATCCTTGGATTTGCCCGGCGCCGTCAGCACAAGCATGTTCACGACGCCGCGCATATTGGTCGGTTCGCCTTTGAAGAACGGATGATCCTGCGAGTACTGCCGGTTAACCTGAAAATCCCTGTCGATGAAGAGCACGACGGGAATGAAAGGCTTTGTCGCCGGATCCAGGTCGGTGTACTTGAAGAAGTCCGCCTGATTCACCCAACCGATCGGAAAGTCGATCTTGTAGCGCTGGATAAACTGGGTGACTGCGGATTCCGGCGATTCGTCGACCGCGACTCCAACGACCTCAAAGTCTCCGCGCCGTTCCCGGCGGACCTGATTGAGTAACTGCGCGGTGGTCGCGCAATGCGCGCAACTGGTGTGGAAGAACATGAGGACCGTGACCTTCCCCTTGTACTTATCCATCGAAATCTTGCCCTTGACCGAGTTGAAGGACATGTTTCCGACGGGCCGGGGAAGCGTTGGCGGCTTGACGCCGGGGGCCGCGCACAGCGCGGCCGCGAAGGCGAGAGTGAGTGCGATGTACTTCATGATTTCGTAATTACTTCTTCTTCTGACGCGCCGTCGAAGGCGGCGTAACGCCCTTGCTGCGGAGGTAGCCGACCAGGTTGCCGTAATGCTCGTTGAGCGATCCGACCAGGCGCACCATCGCGGCGGCCGGATACGACTTGCGGTCGCCAATCGTGACTTCCGTGAGCGCCTTCTGATCGGTCATGGTCTTCAGCACGCCGTCGCAATACTCGAAGGACGCCTTGAGTACGCCTTCGATCGCGGCCTTGCCGGAGACGCCGTGGGCGTGTTCGGCTTCCGCCGGCGGCTTGGTCCCGGCGATCGCGGAGCAGAAGCTGTAGTTGCCCATCGCGGTGTGCTCGATCCATTCGCCGAACGGGCGCTGGGCGGGCGTGAGCTTGAAGCCATAATCTTCCGCGGGCATCGCAGCGGCCGTTTCGATGAGGTTGGTCTTAGCGCCGTTGTAACTGGCGGTGACGGCCTGCGTCAGGGGATTCTGCGCGAGCGCACACGCGGCGCAGGCGGCGAAAGCAAGGATCAGCTTCATAACTTTGAT
>JBDTTK010000080.1:0-10405 GCA_039930685.1 Bryobacteraceae bacterium
GACGTGAATACGGCGAACTCGGTGCTCGCGTCGGTCGCGGGAATCGTGAACAACGCAACGCAGAGCTACAACGTGACGAGCCAGAATTCGGGGTTCGTGGCGGGGGCTCCGCTGGTTCAGAATCTAAGGCTGAATAACCACGCCGCCTACGTTTCCGACACGTGGAAGTTCAGCCCTCGGCTGACGCTGATTGGCGGCGTTCGCTGGGAGTACTTCTCGCCGGTGTCGGAGCGGGATGGGCTTCTCATTCAGCCGACGCTGATCAACAACAACGCGGCGCAAACGCTGACCGGCGATGCCACACTGAATTTTGCCGGCAGGAATCTGTACAACAAGGACCTGAACAATTTCGCGCCGAACGTCGGTTTTGCGTGGGATGTGTTCGGTACCGGCAGAACCGTGGTCCGCGGCGGATATAGCATCCACTTCACGAATGCGGATGTTCTCGAGGCGGTGCTAGCGACGGTGTCGGTGAACTCGGGCCTTGTGGGCACGACGACATTGAACAACCTGAATACATTTGCGTCGACCGCTCCGAAGTTGTCGGCGCCGGCGTTCAAGATTCCGATCACGACCGCGGAAAACTTCAACAACACGGCGGGGCAGGCGGTGCAGGGCCTGATCGATCCGAACCTGCAGAGCCCGTATGCGCAGCAATACAGCTTCGGAATTCAGCAGCGCGTGGGGAGCATGACGATTGAGGCGCGATTTGTCGGGACGCACTCCGTGAAGGACTTGCGGCAAATCGACTTCAATCAGATCAACGTGAACCAGGCAGGTTTCCTGGAGGACTTCAAGAATGCCCGCAGCAACGGATTGCTGGCTAGCGCGGCCGGGTTGGGATTCGATCCGCGGTACAACGCGAAGGTGGCGGGCAGCGTCGTACTGCCGTTCTTCAACAGCCTGCCGAGCGGTGGCGCGTTGACAAATTCCGCTGTCCGCACGCCGATTCTGCAGAACCAGATCGGTAGCTTGGCGCAGACGTATCAGGGGGCGGGATTCTTCCCGACGAACATCCCGGGATTCTCGTATTTTCCGAATCCGAATACGCTGTACTCGAGCGAACTGACGAACCTGACTTCGTCGAACTACAACGGCCTGCAACTGGAAGCGCGGCGAGCGCTGAAGGGCATGCAGTTCCAGGTGAGCTACGCGTTCAGCAAGGCGCTGAGCGATACGAGCGTAGTTCGCGGACTCGACGCGCAACTCGATAACAACAACCATTCGATCGAGCGGGCGCGCGCACCATGGGATCTGACGAACGCGTTCAAGGCGACGCACTACATTCCGCTGCCGTTCGGGCAGGGCCATCGCCTGAGCAGTTCGCACGGGGCGGTCAACAAGCTGATTGGCGGATGGGCGTTGAGCGGGTTCCTGAACATTCAGAACGGCTCGCCGATTTCGTTCCTGTCGGCCCGCGGCACGCTGAATCGCGGGGCACGGTCGGCACAGAACACGGTCGACACGACGCTGACGCTCGATGGGCTGAAGGCGATCACGGGCGTGTACAAGACGGGCGACGGCATCTTCTTCGTCGATCCGTCGCGTATCGGTCCGAATGGGGCCGGCGTGGCGGCCGATGGCGCGGCGCCGTTCGCGGGCCAGGTGTTCTTCAATCCTGGCGCGGGTACGGTCGGGTCGCTGCAACGGCGCATCCTGAACAGTCCGTGGGTGAACGACTACAACTTCGCGTTGGTGAAGGAGACGAGGATCTCGGAGCGGCAGAGCGTGCAGTTCCGGGCGGACTTCTACAACGTGTTCAATCATCCGACCTTCGCGGCGGGTCAGCCGGCCGGCGCGCCGACCGATTACAACGTCAACAGCCTGACGTTCGGGCGGATCACGACGCAGTACTACAGTGCGGACGGAATTGGTCCGCGAGTGGTGCAGTTCGGATTGTTGTACAAGTTCTGATGTAGCGGAAGCTGCGTTGGAGTTGGATTACCCGCTCCGGGGGCTAAGGCCTTCGGGGCGGGTTTTGTGTTTGGGAGATTCGATCAGGGCCCGAGCTCTCGGGTTACGGCGATGCGCAGGGCCTGGAGTCCGCTGGACACGGTATTCCAGGTCAAGTTCTCATCGACAACTTCGTATTCGTGGCGATAGACATTGCCGGCCGCGGCGATGGCGGGCCAGTCCAGGCCGGGATGCCGGTTCTTGAGGTCGAGCCGTACGCGCTTCGACGCTTCTGAGATGATCTCGAGCGCCCGAATTACCGCGTAGATTGTCTTCTTGTCCGCCGAGAACGAATTTAGGTCCATACCTTCAGTGAAAGCGCGAATCGCATCGATGTTCTCAACGATATCCTGCAACCGTTGAGCCGGACTCTTAGAGGGCATGGCGGCTAGAATGCCGGCACTGCGTCGCGGAGAATGTTGTCGCGAAGCAGGGGCCGCAGGGTTCGACGGTTGACGACGTCGGCGCTGTCATGGAGGATCTCCTTCAGGAACAGCTTTACTCTCGAGTACTCAAAAACGCCTATCGGGCGCGAGTCGTCGAGATCGACGAGAACATCGATGTCGCTACCGGTTTGTTGGTCGCCCCGAGCGACCGAACCGAACACAGCGACGTGAGACACACCAAGGTTTCGGAGTTCCGGCTCGTTTGCGCGGAGCGTTTCGAGAATTCGATCTAGCGACGCGACGTCCACTAGAGACAGTGTAGACGGGTTTCCGGGATCTTCGCGTACCGACCGCAAAAAGCCCCATCGCTCACGGTCGGCGTTCGATCCTTTCGTGACGCACGACCTTATGGTCGCGACTCGGGGGTACGCGGATCCGTTTTTAGCTTATTCCTGGGCGCCGCCGGACTTGGCCGGCTGCTTGCCGCGGACGAGGTCCGAGGGGACGAAGTCGACCGGGACGGACATGTCGATGAAGCCCGCGATCATCTCTTCCCAGGTCTGGTCGCCCCAGAGGACTTCCTTCTTCGGATCGGGATTGAACGGGTTATTCGGCGAGTTGTCGTACCAGGCGATGCACTCGATCTTGGTGCCTTTGGGTAGCTTCTTGGGTTTGTCCAGAATGTAGTTGATTTGCCAATTGAAGTCGTACTTGGGGACCTTGAGGAGGATCTCGCGCTCACCTGAGGCATAGATGGCCGTGTACTGGAAGGCCTTGCCGCGGACGTGCATGTGCGGGTTGAGGGCCTGGATTTCGATGTCCTCGGCGAGGGTGACGATGGCCTTGACTTCGTGGTTGCCCGCGCCGGGGGGGATGATCAGCGACGGGTTGGCGACGAAGGAGTTGAAGGCGCGCGTCTTGGGCGGTTCCTTTGAGAAGACGATGCCGACGCGAGTCTTGTCGGTGGCTTCCTTGCCGTTGGCGGTGTAGTGCATCTGCATGACCAGGTCGGATCCGGCTTTGAGGAGGCGGGCCTGACCGGGCAGCGTGACGTAGGGTTCGCCACCGGGGACGTAGAGAGAAACGATTTCGGTGCCTTTGGCGTTGGCCTGGAATTCCCAGAGTCCGTTGTCGCGCTGGACGCTCTTGGGCGGGGTTCCGACGCGGCCCTTGGGGACGAAGATTTCGCCGGGCTTGGCGTCCTTCATGAAGTAGGAGCCCTTTTCGCGTTCGTACAGGACGACGTGGTGGACGACGGAGCGCTCCGAGGGGACGACTTCGATTTTGTCGACCCAGCGGTCCTCGGTAAGGTTCAGCGGCACCACGATCCAGGAATAGGGGATCTCGCCGGTCGCGGGAATGTGCGCAGCGTTGGCCATTTCGACGATCATGTCGGGCTTGCCAATGCGCCAGCCGGTGGCGAAGGTGAGCGGCGCGGGGGCGTCCTTGAGGTTGCCTTCCTTAGCGCCGGAGTCGGCCCAGGCGGTGAGGACACCGATTTCCTGCTCAGACAGGCGGCGGTCGTTCGAGAAGTGACCGTAGGCGGGGTCCGCGTGCCACGGCGGCATCTTGCGGGTGGCGACGGCGGTCTTGATGGCTTTGGCCCAGGGGCGCGATTCCTTGTAGGTCAGGAAGGACATCGGCGCGGCCTCGCCGGGGCGATGGCATTCCTGGCAGCGCTTCTGAAGGACGGGTTCGACGTCTTTGTGGAACGTGACATCCTTAGCGGCGAACAGGGCGGACGCGGCAAAGGCTAATAGGCTCAAGTACTTCATTCGGGACACACCTCGACTCGGGGGGGGGCTGGTAACGCAGTATCCAGTATAATTCCGGACATGAACCGTCGTTCCTTTTTATTTGTAAGCTTAGCGGGAGCTGCCGGGCGCGCAGGGTGGGCTGCCGAGTCCGGTCCGTTTGTTTCCAGCGATGTAGGGGAGCTGAAGAGCGTTCTGGTGCATACGCCGGGGAAAGAGGGAAGGCGAGGATTAGGGCTAGGGCAGGGATCGGCGTCCTTGGGGAATCAGCCGTTGTCCGAAGAGGCGGCGGAGGAGCATCGGGCGTTCACGCAGGCGCTGCGGCAGGGCGGAGCGGAGACGGTCGAGATCCGGCAAGTGTTGGATGAGGCGGCTACGGCGGCGCGATCGAAGGGGGCTTTGCAGCCATGGTTGCGGGCTTGGATGCCTGCGATGGCGCCGTACGAAAGCGATGTGAATGGCGAAGTGCTGTTGGGTGCAGTGGACAAGTTCGCGTATCACACGGATCCGGAGGGCGACTTTCTTCCGTTGAACGAGCCGGTGCGATCGATTTACTTTTCGCGCGACGCCGGCGTGATGACACCCAAGGGCATGGTGATCTGCAATTTCCTGAACGAGGGGCGGACGATCGAGGCGGCGCTTTACCGGTTCATGTTCGATCACGCGCCGCGGTTCGCGAAGTTTCCGGTAGTGTTCGACGCCGGGGAGCAGCGGGTTACGCTCGAAGGCGGCGACATGATGGTGGTCGACCCGAGGACGATTTTCCTGGGCGTCGGGAACCGGACGAATCCGGCGGCGGCGCGGCGACTGGCGCAGGCGCTGGGGATGGACGTGTTGGCGGTCCAGATGCCGTCGGGAGGGAACTCGAAGCGATGGAGCGATCCGGCGACGCGGACCCCGGTCCACAATTTGATGCTGCATCTCGACACGATCGCGACGTTCGTCGATCGCAAGAAGGTGCTGACGCTGCCGTGGTTCCTGGAGTCGAAGTACGAGGGCAAGGATCCGCTGACGAGAATGCTGCGAGGGTTGGCGAAGTCGCCGCGGGTGGCCGACGGCGACGTCGAGAAGATGTGCTCGGCGCTGAAGGATTTGGGCAAGGTAAAGCTGTTCCGTGCGGGGTCGGGCGATCAGGACCGGTCTGTCGATGGGATGAAGCTGGTCGACTATTTGCGCGCGCGAGGCTACGACGTAATCTTCACGGGAGGCGACCGGCCGGCGGATACAGAGCCGTTCGAGGACATCGCGCAGTTTACGTCTGAGGTGGTGATCCGGGAGTTGCACGGGCAGGGGGCGAACGTGGTGGCGACGGGTCCGGGGAAGGTGGTGGCGTACGGCGGGAATCCGCGGACGATGGCGGCGTTGAAGAAAGCGGGGGTAGAGGTGACGACGTTCCGGGGGGTGGAGTTGGGGCGGAACAATGGGGGTCCGCACTGCATGACGATGCCGTTGGAGCGGAAGCCTTGAGTGCTATCATTTTGATAGCATGGCGCAGATTCTGGTTCGAAACCTGAGTGAAGAGACCGTGGACGCTCTCAAGGCGCAGTCGGAGCGGCACAAGCGTTCGCTGCAGAGCGAAGTTGCGTTCATCCTCCAACGCGAAGCGCGGGTGCCGAGGCTCGATCTACTCGAGGAGACCCGCAAGCTGCGCGCTCAGATCGCCAAACGATCGCCCAAGCAGACGAATAGCGTCGTGCTGCTGCGCGAGGGCCGGAAGCGTTGAGCGATCTCATCCTCGACGCCAGCGTCATCGTCAAATGGGTGGTGCTTGAGGATGAAAGCGAGCAGGCGGACTCGCTGCTCGCAGATTTTCTCGGTGCGCGCGTTGATGTCCACGTTCCCGATCTACTGTATTGTGAAATCGCGAGCGTTCTTTGGAAGAAGGTCCGCCGCGAGGAGCTTTCCGTCGCGGATGCGTCCCGCGCGGCAAAGCAAATGGAGCGTTTTCCCTTCAGAGTTTATCAAGGCCGCGACCTTTTCTCCCGGGCATTAGCCATCGGCATCGCGACGAAGCGCAGTGCCTACGACTGCACATATCTGGCGCTCGCCGAGCAAGTGGATGCGCCGCTTGTGACGGCGGATGAACGATTCCATCGCGCACTTGCCGGGACAGGATGGAGCAACCGCGTCGCGCTGCTCAAGGACTTTCGCTAGCGCCTTCGAGGCTCTCCAGCTCGCCCTTTGATCAAATTCCATGAAACGCTCAGCGTCCCCAGTTGTGGACGCGGAGCCAGTCGACTAGGCGGTCCGGCCAGGATTTGACGATGGGGTCGGCTTTGGCGAGGCCGAGCCCGTGGCGGCCGTTTTCGTAGAGGTGCATTTCGGCCGAGACCTGGTTGCGGCGCAGGGCGAGGTAATACTGCACGCTGTTTTCAACCGGGACCGAGGCGTCGTCGGTCGTCGCGAACAGAAACGTCGGCGGTGTTTGCCCTGTGACCTGCGACTCGTTCGAGAGGCTTTCGATCAAGGCCGGGTCCGGAGTGTCACCGAGGAGGAACTTGACGGAGCCGCGGTGCGCGAAGGGCGGCTTCATCGAAATTACCGGGTAGCAGAGAATTGCGAAGTCGGGTCGAGTTGCGGGTCCATCGAAGTGCGTCGAGACGGTGGAGGCGAGGTGGCCTCCGGCCGAGAAGCCCCAGATGCCGATCTTATTTGGCGCGATGCCGAACTCCTGCGCGCGGCCGCGGACGATCCGCATGGCCTGAAGCGCGTCGTTCATTTCGACCGGGTGGTGATATTTCGGTCCGAGGCGGTACTTGAGGACGAAGGCGGCGATGCCGTGAGCATTGAGCCATTCGGCGATTTGCTTGCCCTCGTGATCCATAGCCAGGTGTTGATAGCCGCCGCCTGGGCAGACGACGACGCCCGCGCCCAAGGGCTTGTCCGGCAGGTAGATGGTGATGGACGGCTTGTCGTCGTCGGCGTCGCCGAGGGCTCCGGGCGCGCCATTGGGATAGAGAAGTTCGGTTTTCTGGGCGGCCACGATCGACAAGGCGGCCAGCGTCAACGGTACAATTCGCAGCATCATGTTTCGCCTGATTGACCTGAGTGTACCGCTCGAACACATGGCGCCGAGCGAGCCGATGCCGGCGCAGATCCATTATGTTCGGCACGAAGCCGAGGGGCTAACCCAAATGATGGGGGCTTTCGGCGTGCGCGCCGAGGACCTGACGGTTTCGGGCGGCAAAGGCTGGGCGGTGGAGCAGATCCAGGCCATCACGCACACCGGGACGCACATGGATGCGCCGTATCATTACGGTCCGGAGTCGGAAGGCCGTCCGGCGCGGACGATCGATGAGGTTCCGCTGGAGTGGTGCTTTGCGCCCGGCGTGCTGATCGACGTGCGCGATAAAGCGAACGGGGAGGAGATCACAGTCGACGATTTGCGTGAGCGGCTCGACAAGATTGAGTGCACGCTCGAGCCGTTCGACATCGTGCTGTTGCAAACCGGCGCGGACAAGCGCATGGGGTCCGCGAAGTATTTCGAGCAGCCGGGCCTGGGTCGCGACGGAACGCTATGGCTGGTGGAGCAGGGCGTGAAGGTGATCGGCATCGATGCGTATACGCTCGACCGGCCGTTCGCGGCGATGGTGGCGGATTACAAGCGGACGGGCGACGGGCGGTTCATCTGGCCCGCACATTTTGCGGGTCTGACGAGGGAGTACTGCCAGATCGAGAAGCTTACGAATCTGGATGCGCTGCCGGGTCCGCATGGATTTTTCGTGTCGTGCCTGCCGGTGAAGATCGCGGGAGCGAGTGCGGGCTGGTGCCGGGCGGTGGCGCTTATTCCGGAACTCTAGCCGCACCCTAATCCGCCCGCTGTGAGTAGCCGGAATTCAGTGTGCGGTATCAAGAGGCCGAGACGCGCTTTTGCGATACCACCAATAAACGGGGAGACCGGTGGCGATGAGGGCGAGGCCGACTGCCGACTCGAGTGGGCGCGTGACTATCGTATTGCCGACCAGGAACGCCGCCCCGCAGAAGAAGATCGCCGGAGTGACGGGATAGCCGAAAGTACGATAGGGCCGGGGCGCGTCCGGCAACGTGCGGCGGAGTCTGAAGACGATGGAAACGGCGAGGGCGTAGAAGATCCACTCGGCGAAGATGGTCATGTCGGTGAGCTGATCGTAGGTGCCAGACAGCGCGAGCAGCGCCGACCAGACGGCGACTGCGGCAATGGATACGACGGGGACGCGGGATTTTGGATGGATTTCGCCGAGCTTGGCGGGGAGCAATCCGTCGCGGGCCATGGCGAAGGGAACGCGGGCGATGGAGAGCAGAACTCCATTGAGGGCTCCGGCGGCGGAGATCATGAAGATGGCGGAGACGATGGCGGGTCCTTTGACGCCTAGGAAGGTTTGCGCAGTCTTTGCGGCGACGGGCAGCGCATCCCGAAACAGCGTCGAATTCGCGCTTACGATCTCGGAGAAAGGAAGCGCCCAGAAGTACGCGAGGTTCGCGAGCGAGTAGAGAACCCAGACGCTGAAGACGCCCAGAATCAGAGCACGCGGTACGTTGCGTCCGGGATCCTTTACTTCACCGGCGGCCATCGGCATGAAGCACCATCCGTCGAACGCCCACAAGGCGGCGAGCATGGCGGCGCCGAAGGCCTGAAATCCGGTCCATCGGAATTCCGGCGGCGCTGTGAAGTGCGACGGCGAGCCGGTGTCCGCGAAGAAGAACGCACCGACGACGATCATCCCGAGGCCCAGACATTTGGCCAGCGTGAGAACGAACTGCACGCGACCTCCGAAGGCCACGCTGAGACAATTGATGGCGCCGAAGACGAGGACGGCGAGGACGGCAATGCCTTCGCGCGGTCCAACTTGCCAGTGGAATCCCAGCGATTGGAAATTGGCCTCGGCCCATATGCCGGGCATGGGAATGATCGCGGAAAGAAACGTGGCGAGTCCGACGCCGAGGGCGGAGTTGCCCGCCGAAAGTACAACTGCGGCCGTCCAGCCGTATAGGAAAGCCGGGCCATTGCCATAGGCACTGCGAATCCAGGCGTATAGCCCTCCGGCGCGCGGCATCATCGCGCCAAGTTCGGCGAAGCTGAGCGCTCCGCAAAGGCTCAGGAATCCGGCGGCGCCCCAAGCTGCAAGAACGAGCGCAGGGGAGCCGACAAGCTGGGACATGACGGCGGCTTTGAGGTAGACTCCGGTGCCGATCATGGAGCCGACGACGAGGGCGGCCGCGCTGGTGAAAGAGAGTCCGCGAATGAGGCCCGTGCCCGAGTCGACGGGGGTGGGCGATGCATTCGGCGATGTGTTGGTCAACGTTCGGCAATTGTAGCGGATCGCGCGTCGTATAATCACGACTTCGGCACGAAAATCGCCGCGACGCTGTCCCCGATGACACAAAATCCCTACGCCAGCAGGCCCTGGCTCAAACATTATGACCCCTGGGTTCCGGCGGAAACGACGTTGCCTGGGCGGTCGCTGTACCACCTGCTGACGCTGGCGGCGAGCCAATACCGGCACCGGACCGCGACGGCGTTCCAGGGCGCGGAGCTGACGTTCGGCGAGTTGAAAGAACAAGCGGAGCGGTTGGCGTCGGCGCTGCACGCAATGGGGATCTCGAAAGGCGATCGCGTGGGGATCATGATGCCGAATTCGCCGCAGTACATGATCGCGTTCTTCGCGTTGATGCGGCTGGGAGCAATCTGCGCGAACTTCAATCCGGCGTATACGGCGCGGGAGGTTGAGCACCAGGCGAACGACGCAGGGATTCGCGCGATGATCACGCTCGACACGATTGCGCCGACGATTTTGGGATTGCAGGCGAAGACCAGGATCGAGACAGTGATCGTGACGAGTCTCGCGGAGTACAGCGAAGGCGCGGTGGACTTGAAGGCGATGGAGGGCACCGTTTCTTACACGGGGCTGATTCGCGGCGTGGAGACGGTGAGCCTACCGCGCGTCGAGTGCGATGCGGCGAACGACATTGCAGTACTGCAATACACGGGCGGCACCACGGGCGTATCGAAAGGCGCGATGCTGACGCACCAGAGTATTTACGCCAACGTGATCCAGGTGAGCCACTGGGGCGGGTACTTCACGCGCAAGGGCGAAGAGCGGATGATCGTCGTGATCCCGTACTTCCACATCTATGCGCTGTCGGTGTGCATGCTGCTTTCGTGCTGGAACGGGACGATGCAGATTCTGGTGCCGAAGTTCGACATCAATGTGCTGATCGCCAATTTCCGCAAGTACAAGCCGTCGTATTTCCCGGGTGTTCCGACGCTGTACATTTCGCTGCTGAACCACGAGGAGGCACGAACCTGCGGCATCGAGGAAGTGAAGGTATTCA
>JBDTTK010000081.1:0-10388 GCA_039930685.1 Bryobacteraceae bacterium
ATCAACGCATCCTGGTTCTTGCACAGCAGGCCAAGGACCGCGGAAAGGTGGCTTTTTCGCTCCGACCGGGGTGGATATGGACGATGGCCGAAAGCTGCGCGCTGCGCGGCAAAGACGCTCTGCAGCCGTTCGAGGGATGCGCCGTCGACTACCGACTCATCGGCGTTTTTCAAAGATTGCGACGTACTGGCCATCGGGAATGTGGTCCTTCACCGAGACGAGCTTGAAGCCGCTGGCCTCGACCTCTTGTATCACACCCGCCTGATCGAGGCGCAGGTGTCCGAACACCCACGAGCCGCGGCCCATCGCACCTTCCTTGCGGTGGAACTCGACGATCGCGATCCGGCCCGTCGGTTTCAGTGCGCGCGAAAGCCCCGCCAGCATGTCCTGCGGGTAGTCAAAATGATGATAGACGTCTAGGATCACGGCGAAATCGAGTGCGCCGGCGGGTAGCTTTGGATCTTTCGTATCGCCCAGGACGAAGGTCGTGTTCGCGAGGTGCTCGGCGCTCGCCCTCGACTTCGCCTTCTCCAGAAAATCCGGAAAGATATCCTCTCCGATCACCTTGCCGGAAGGGCCGACCGCCTTGCTCAAATGCGGCAGCAAGTAGCCGACGCCGGTTCCGATGTCGGCGACGGTCATGCCCGCCTTCAGACCGAATCCGGCGACAAGTTCCGCCGGCCGCTGCTCCGCGTCGCGGTGCGGATCGCCGAGCGTCTTTGCCATAGTCGCGCGCTGCTCGGGAGTCTTGTAGCCGCTGTTGGCCTTTTCTGCGACTTGAGCAAAGGCGATCGATGTCAACAACAAAGCAAGGGCAGTCTGTTTCATAACGATTTCTCCATGGGCAATGCCAGCGGCGGTTCGAGGAGGAAGTCCGCGCCGGCCATTTCGGCGAGCGCCGCTCGGAGACTCGCCTCCGATGTCGGTTCGATCGTAATCACAAAAGGCAAGTCCCGCCAGTTTTCAGCCGGCAGCTGCAATACTGCGTCGAGCGAAATACCCTGGTCGGCGAGAATCTGCGCGAGCTTGGCGATGATTCCCGGGCGGTCTTTCACGCGGAAGCGCAAAAAGTACGCGGACTCCAGCGTCTCGATGGGTACCGGTTTGTAGACTTCGAGCGCAGAGAAGGCGAACGGCGATACGCGCCCCGCGCCCGCGCCTGTCTTAAGATCGCGGGCCACGCGCATCAGATCGCTGACAACCGCGACGCCAGTCGGCGCGGATCCCGCTCCCCGGCCGTAGTAAAACGTGTCCTGCCCATGCGCGCCCTTTACCCAAATCGCGTTATACGCGCCGAGCACGCTCGCCAGAATCGTCGACTGCGGGATTAACGAAGGCCGCACCGATAAAAGGACTCCCGCCGGAGTCTCCCGCGCCGCGCAGATCAGCCGGATCGTGTGGTGCAGCTGATGCGCGTACGCAAAATCGATCGGCATGATGCGCCGAATGCCTTCGGTGAAGATATCGGTCGGCGTCACCTGCGCGCCGAATGCCAGTGCGGCGAGGATCGTGAGCTTCGAGCGAGCGTCAAATCCATCCACGTCGGCGGTGGGATCCGCTTCGGCATAACCAAGCTTCTGGGCCTCGGCAAGCACGGTGTCGAACGCGGATCCGTTCCGCTCAATCTCGGTCAGGATGTAATTCGAGGTCCCGTTCAGGATTCCGAACAGGTTCGTCACGCGGTCGCCGCTGATTCCCTCGCGCAGCACGGTATGGATCGGGATGCCGCCCGCCACGCTCGCTTCCATCGCGAGCGGAACGCCCGCAGCCTCGGCGGTCCGCCACAGGGACGCGCCCGAAAGGCCCATCAGTTCCTTGTTCGCGGTGACAACGGCCTTCCCGTTGGCGATCGACGTCTCTACGATGTCGCGCGCGACCGTCGTTCCGCCGATCAGCTCCACCACGATGTCGACATCGGGCGACGTCGCGACATCGCGCCACTCGGTCGTCCGGCGCGCTTCGGAAAACGCTGCCGGAAGCGCTTTGGCTTCTATCGTCCGGGCGCACACTGCCGTCACACGCAGCGGAAATCCAAGTTTTTGTTCTAGGGCTGTTTCGTTTTCAGCAAGGATGGCAAGGGCGCCCATGCCGACGTTGCCGAGGCCGACAACGCCAATCCGGATCGGGGTCATAAAGCGTCATTGTTGCATGCGGAGCCGCTCAGACGTATTTTTCAAGCCGTACCGTGAGGCGCTTACTTGATCACTAGGACGAGGTCATAGCTGATCACCACCGCTTCGGTGCTGATCCAGATCCCGTTGACCGTGAACTTTCGCAACACCTGGTCGAATAGAGGATCGCGCTTGGCTTCGAGAATCTTCTTGGCTTCGGCGACCAACGGATACTCGAAGTCGCGAGCCATCGAGACTCGGATCGCCGCGCACACCCTGCGGATGTAGAGTCCGTCGCGCCCATTCGATGACACCGCCACGTCCTTGAGACCCATCCGGCCATCCCGAAACGTAGGCACCGCAAGAATTGTGAGATCGAAGGAATCGCCGACGCCAACGCACCGCCCCAGCACATCCACCGCGGACCGCCCGCTGAACTTCGCCCGGATTTGCAGTTTGCCGTCAACGCCAGCAAGCTGTGGATTCTCGAGAAACGCGAAGTTGCATCTCTTCTTTGCATCCCCTCGGACGTACTTGCGGCCGTCCTGCGTGAATTCCTGCGCGGCAAGGATTCGCTTGATGGCTGGGAATTGAATATGGATCTCAGCCCCGGCCGCGCTCATCACAGCGCAAAACATCAGCACGGCAAGCCGCATTGTTACAGCGGTATCCGATCGAAGCTGTGAATCTCCGACATGTCGATGCTGATCACGCCGTCCTCGATGCCGCGGAACATATCGCGGTACTTCGCGCCCCACACCACCTCGTCGTGCTTGTAGGACATCCGCGAATGTACGCTCTGGGCGAACAGCTCGTCGACACCGGTGAGCATGATCACGAACTCGGCGTCGGAATTCTCGAGATCCGCTTGTGTTAAGCCGCGCATCGGGCTGTCCGCGGCGATCGGATGCACCACCACCCAGTGCAGCGGGAAGAACATGACCTTCGGCCGCTCCAGCTTCAGTTCGTGAAACCGCCGGACCTTGCGTCCGTTCTCGTATACCCAACGCGAAAAGCTGACAAACGCCTCCACGTTGATCAATTGGTTGCTCAATTGATTCGCGATGCGAAACATGAACGCAGTCTCGCCTTGAAACGGTGCGATGATCGCCTTTTCGCTATACAGAATTTTGGCGACCGGGCGGGAGAATCGGGCGAAGAGCATTCCCGTAATCAGCGCAAAACCCAGCAACCCCAACAATGCCTCGATCGAAACCAGGAAATTTGCAGTCATGCTGCGCGGACTCATGTGTCCGTATCCGATCGTGGCCAGCGTTTGCACGCTAAAGAAGAACGCCTCCCAGAAGCGCTCTGCTGTGGTCGAACCCTCTGCGCCACGGAGGGCTCCCGGTCCGCACAACACGAAGCCGACCGCGAAGATCAGATTCGTAACCAGATACGTTCCGGCCACGATCAGTTGAAACTTAGGCCAAGAAACCGTGAGCAGCGCGTGATACGCCGTCATGGACTGGAAATACCGAAGTCCCAGCCGCCGCACGTTGAACGAGCCATCCCGGTTGATGTACCGCTGCTTGGATTGCTCGGCAACCCGCGTGCCGAATCCAAGATCGTTCTGCACGGCCCCCACCGCCGGAGGATGCGGAACCTCGTGCGTTGCCGCCGATGCTTCGAGGGGAGAAGAGGAAGAACTCATGGACTCGCTTCAGTATCATTTTAGGTGATGATGTTCGACAAGAAAGCGATTCGGAACAAAATGGCGCGTGGCACCGGAATCCTGGCTTTGACTGCGGTCTTCGCCCTAACTTGCGTCCTTCCAGCCCAAGTCCCCGTGCCCCGACGTCCGGGCGCCCTTGAGGAAGACGAAGTCAAGATGCCGAACGGCAAGTCCCAGCGCGACGAAATCGCGAAAGCGGACTACAAGAAGAACCTCGAGGAGTCCCGCGAACTGGTTCGGCTCTCGGAGTCCCTGCGTGACGAAATCGAAAAAAATGACCGCTACATCATGTCGCTGACGGCGATCAAGAAGGCTGAGCAGATCGAGAAGATCGCCAAGCGGATCCGGGGCCGGATGCGGCGTTACTAAGACTCGCGGACCGCCGTTCGCCTTCGGATTTCGCTGTGTTAATCTGAAGCGTTTAACCAGCCATGCCCGAAACCCGCGAGAAATCGCAACTCATGAGCGCGTCCGAAGTGGACCGCACCCTTGTCCGCCTCGCCCACGAAATTCTAGAGCGCACCCACGACCTCGATAAGCTCGCCTTCATCGGCATACGGCGTCGCGGAGTACCGCTGGCACAACGTTTGGCGCTTAAGATTCACGACCTCGAGAAGCGTGAGATTCCGGTCGGGATTCTCGACATTAATCTGTATCGCGACGACCTCTCCACGGTCTCGCATGCGCCGGTGCTGAACGCGACGGAAATCGGCTTCTCTGTAACCGGCAAAGACATCATCCTGATGGACGACGTGCTGTACACTGGCCGCACCATTCGCGCCGCGCTCGACGCGCTGTTCGATCATGGCCGCCCAGCGCGCGTGCAATTGCTCACGCTGATCGATCGCGGATGGCGCGAACTGCCGATCGAGGCGAGTTACGTCGGCCGCATGGTCCAAACCACCGAACGCGAGATCATTGAAGTGAAGTTTCAGGAGATCGACGGCGCGGACAAGGTTCTGCTCGTCGAGCGCGTCGACTAGCTGCACATGCGTGGATTGCTTGGAATCGAAGATCTGACCCGCACCGAGATCGAGACCCTGCTCGAAAGAGCCCGCTATTTCCAGCCAGAGAATCAGAGCTTCCGCAAGCTTGATATTCTCCGCGGCAAGATGGTGGTCAACCTCTTTTTTGAGGCATCCACCCGAACCCGGACCAGCTTTGAGATCGCTGCAAAACGCCTGGGAGCCGACACCATCTCGATCACCGCTTCCGGCTCGAGCGTATCCAAAGGCGAGAGCCTCGTCGACACCTTGAACACTCTCGCCGCTATGCGGCCGGACGCCATTATCATGCGCCACGCGGCGTCGGGCGCTCCGCACTTCCTATCGCGCTATTTGCCGACTCCGATCATCAACGCCGGCGACGGAACGCATGAGCATCCGACCCAGGCGCTGCTCGACGCCCGGACGATTCTCGATCAACGTCCCAGCCTCGAAGGCTTGCGCGTGGCCATCATCGGCGACATCGCGCACTCTCGCGTGGCCCGCTCGAATTTGTACCTTCTGTCGAAATTTGGCGCCAAAATCGTCCTCTGCGGACCCGCTTCCCTACTCCCAGTCCAACTCGCGCAACTTGCCCCCAACGTGTCGTTGACTACCGACCTGCGAGAGGCAATCACGGGCGCGGACGTCATCATGATGTTGCGCGTCCAGTTGGAACGCCAACACGAAGCGGCATTTCCCGCCAGTGAGTACTTCCAGTTCTATGGACTCCGCAACGAGCACCTCGAACTCGCCAAGCCGGATTCGCTCGTCATGCACCCCGGCCCCATCAATCGGGGACGCGAAATTTCCTCCGAAGTCGCCGACTCGAAAAGCTCAGTGATCCTAAACCAGGTGAAAAACGGAATCGCCGTTCGCATGGCGGTCCTAGAAAGCGTCCTCGCGGACGAAAAGGACGCCGCATGACGCTCCTGATCAAAAGCGGAAGGGTCATCGATCCGGCGTCCTCGCATGACGCCGTGGCGGACGTGCTGATCGAAGACGGCCGCGTTGCAGCGATCGGACAAGGCCTCACGAAATCCGGCGCCAAACAAATCGACGCCTCGGGGCTGATCGTGGCGCCCGGCTTCATCGACATGCACGTGCACCTGCGCGAACCAGGGTTTGAACACGCCGAGACAATTGAGAGCGGATCGCGCGCCGCCGCCGCGGGCGGCTTTACGACCATCTGCCCGATGCCGAACACCTCTCCGGTAAACGACAACGCCACGGTCACCAGCTACATCGTGGACCGCGCCCGCCGCGTCTCCCCTGTCAACGTATTTCCGATCGGCGCCATCTCGAAAAACAGCGCCGGTGAAGAACTCGCCGCCATTGGCGCCATGCGAAAAGCCGGAGCCGTGGCCATTTCCGACGACGGACGCCCGGTCATGAATGCGCGCGTCATGCGCCGCGCCATGGAGTTTGCCCGCAGCTACGACATCCCCGTCATCAACCATTGCGAGGACCTCCACCTCAGCGCGGGCGGCGACATGCACGAAGGCTTGGCCAGCGTCCGCCTCGGCCTGCGCGGCATTCCCAGCGCGTCGGAAGACGTGATGGTCGCTCGCGACCTCCTGCTCGCCGAGTTGACGGGCGCCCGATATCACGTCGCGCACATCTCGGCTCTGCGGAGCGTCGCCATGGTCCGTTTCGCAAAGGCGCGCGGCCTGCCGGTCAGCGCCGAAGCCACGCCACACCATTTCGCGCTCACGGATTCCGACCTTTTGCCCTACGACAGCAATTTCAAAATGAAGCCGCCTTTGCGCGCCAACGAAGACGCCCTTGCGGTCCTCGAAGGCTTGATCGATGGCACCGTGGACGCGATTGCGACGGATCACGCTCCGCACGCCGGCAGCGAAAAGATGCAGGAGTTTGAGCGCTGCCCGTTCGGCATTCTCGGCCTCGAAACCGCCATCGGACTCGCTCTCGAGTACCTCTATCACTCCGGCCGCGTCCCGCTCTCTAAAATGATCGCGATGTTCACGACGTCTCCCGCGCGAATCCTCGGACTCCCGCACGGCCGTCTGGCGCCCGGAGCACCGGGCGACGTCACCATCTTCTCTACCGATCAGCCCTGGACCTACGACGTCAACAAGTCGCTCTCGAAGAGCCGTAATTCGCCCTTCCACGGACGCGCCTTCAAAGGCGCGCCGGCATTCACCGTGGTCGCCGGCGAGGTCGTCTGGCAATCGTCTGAACTCTAGAGGTAGCAGCGGTCCCGCTTGAGATCGTGTTGCGGGATGATAGGCGCGATGCCAACCGTCCTCACTGACCGCCGCGGACCCGTCTTCGTCGTCACCATTAACCGCCCGGAGGTACGCAACGCCGTCGACCTCGACACCGCACACGCACTCGCTGACGCCTTTCGCGAATTTGACGCCGACGACTCGCTTTCGGTCGCCATTCTCACCGGCGCATCGGGAGCCTTCTGCGCCGGTGCCGACCTCAAAGCCGTCGCCGAAGGCCGCGGGAATGGCGTCCTCGAAGATGGTGACGGCCCCATGGGCCCGACGCGGATGCTCCTCTCGAAGCCGGTCATCGCAGCCATTGAAGGGCACGCCGTCGCCGGTGGACTGGAACTGGCGTGCTGGTGCGACCTCCGCGTCGCCGCCTCGAACGCGACCTTCGGCGTCTACTGCCGCCGCTTCGGAGTGCCCCTCGTCGATCTGGGCACCATCCGCCTGCCGCGCCTTATTGGACACAGCCGCGCGCTTGACCTGATCCTCACTGGACGCGGTGTTAGCGGCGAAGAGGCCCTTCAAATCGGCTTAGCGAATCGAATCTGTGAACCCGGAAAGGCGCTGGAGACGGCGCTGGACCTGGCGGAGCAGATCGCGGCGTTCCCGCAAACCTGCCTTCGGAGCGACCGCCTGTCGAGCTACGAACAGTGGGCCCTTTCCTGGGACGACGCCACCCGCAATGAGGTCCGGCGCGGCATCCAGGTCCTGGAATCCGGTGAGACGCGCGCAGGCGCGACACGGTTCGCTAGGGGCACCGGACGCCACGGCACTTTCGGAGACTGACCCGCGCCTAGTGCGCGCCGGATACGCTACTGGGGGAATCCGCAGCCGCTTGCCCCACGGGCGCGGCGGGCTGAAATCCCGCGTCGGACTTGAACTCCGCGACCTCCACGCCATCGATCGCCACGCCCGCACTGTCCGAGAATGCGCGAATCCACGCACAAATGCCTCATCCGGAGCGCGATCTCACCCAGCGTGCGATGCGGAAAAACGCTGAAGGGCCAAGCGGCTTACAAACTTACACGTATGCCCTTCAAGTGCGGAGCTATAATTGTGAGTTAAGGGAGCCACATCTATGAACAAGACCTTGAAGTTCGGCATTCCTGTGGTCGCGATCGTCGGAGCCCTTAGCTGGCTGGCGATGGGCGGAATCAACGAGACCAAGACTTACTACAAGACCATCTCCGAATTGCAGCAAATGGGCGACCGCGCGAAAGAGCAGCGGGTTCGCGTAGGCGGCGACGTCGAGCAGGGCTCCATCCAGCGGAACGGCCGTGATGTTTCCTTCACCATGAAGCAGGACGCCATGATGCTGAAAGTGGTCTACTCAGGGATTGATCCTCTCCCCGACACCTTCCGCGATGGAGCCCAGGCGCTCGCCGACGGCCGGCTGGGCAATGACGGAGTCTTTCACGCGAGCAAGATTCAAGCGAAGTGCGCATCGAAGTACGAGGCGAAGCCCGAGTACAAGGCTAAGCCCAACGAAAAGCGCGCCGCGCTGTAACGATCGACCGCCGGGAAAACCGGCTGGGGAACGGCCCATCGAGCATCTATGGAAAATCTAGGCGCACTCTGTCTAATCCTGGCGTTCAGTTTCGCCATCTATTCAATCGCCGCGTCATTAATCGGGAAGTGGAAGCAACGCCCGTTGCTCACACTCAGCGCCGAACGCGCCGTGTACTCGATCTGGCTTTTGGTGACCGTCGCAGCGGGAATCCTTGTCTATTCCCTCATCAAGGGCGACTTCCGGCTGACGTACGTCGCGGCGCATTCGAATTCCTCCATGCCGATCGCCTACAAGTTCGCGGCTTGGTGGGGCGGACAGGAAGGCTCCCTGCTCTTCTGGGCCTGGCTCCTGGCTTCGTATTCGGCCATTGTCGTTTTTACATGCCGCAAGAAGTTCCGCGACATGATGCCGTACGTCGTCAGCATCCTGATGATGACGCTGGGTTTCTTCCTTCTTCTCGTCACGTTCGTTGCGCATCCGTTTGAAGTCGCGGCCGTCGGCAAAGGCGTCACGGACTTGGGCGATGGTCAGGGCCTGAATCCCTTGCTTCAGTACTGGACGATGGTGATCCACCCGCCGATGCTCTATCTCGGGTACGTTGGCTTCGTGGTGCCGTTCGCCTTCGCGATGGCATCACTAATCACCAAGCAGCCCGGCGACGACTGGATTCACACGACGCGCCGCTGGACCATCATCACGTGGGCCTTCCAATCCACCGGCATTTTGCTCGGCGCCGGATGGGCGTACGCCGTCCTCGGTTGGGGCGGATATTGGGGTTGGGATCCCGTCGAGAACGCTTCCCTGCTCCCCTGGATCACCGCGACCGCCTTCCTCCACTCCGTCATGATGCAGGAGAAAAAGGGAATGATGAAGGTCTGGAACGCGGTTCTCGTTTCCGCCACTTTCTTCCTCTGCATCTTCGGCACGTTCCTCACCCGATCCGGAATCGTTAGTTCGGTCCACGCGTTTTCCGCCGGACCGATTGGCAGCTATTTCGTCACGTTTCTGGCGGTCGGCATCGCCGGAACCGTCTACCTGATCCTTAGCCGCCTCAATTACCTTAAATCCGAAGCGCAGCTTGAAAGCGTCGTCTCGCGCGAGTCGAGCTTCCTGTTTAACAACCTGATTCTGCTTGCCAGTTGCTTCGCCGTGCTCTGGGGAACGCTTTTCCCGGTCATTTCGGAAGCCGTCACCGGCGAAAAGATCAGCGTGGATGCGCCATTCTTCAATCGCGTGAACATTCCGATCGGGCTGTTCCTTCTGTTCCTGACCGGCGTCGGACCTCTCATCGCCTGGCGGCGCAGTTCGCTCGAAAGCCTCAAGCGCGCCTTCATGGTGCCGACCATCGGCGCCCTCGCGCTGATCGTCCTGCTCGCCGCGCTCGGCATGCGCCACCCCTACGCGATGATCTCGTTCGGCCTCTGCATGTTCGTTACCCTGACGGTCGCCGGAGAGTTCTATAAGGGTTCCCGGGCGATCTCCGCGAAACAGCACACCAACCTGATCGCGTCGATGATTGAGCTCACGCACCGCAACACCCGCCGCTACGGCGGATACCTTGTCCATATGGGCATCGTCGTGATGTTCGTTGGTTTCAGCGGAGCGGCGTTCAACCAGGACTCAACCCAGGAAGTCACTCCTGGCTCTGTAATGAAGCTCGGCCATTACGATCTCAAGGTCACCGATCTCGACAACGGCTCGAACGAGAATTATCAGTGGGGCCGGCTCACCGTCGAAGTCTCAAGCGGCGGAAACTTCCTCGGCAAACTCTATCCCGAACGCCGGTTGTACACCGCCATGCGGCAGCCGCAGCCGACTTCCGAAGTCGCCATCCGACGCCGTCCGAATGAAGATTTGTATCTGAACTTC
>JBDTTK010000082.1:0-10366 GCA_039930685.1 Bryobacteraceae bacterium
TTTCATTATGCGGCGTCTACTTCAGGCGATGGAAGTGGACGTCGCGGATACGGCCGGAGTTGAGGACGAAGCCGTTCACTTGCCCGTCGCGGCCCCGGGTGAACTCGACGACTCCACCCCGGTTGGTGAAGACGCCGGCGATCTGCGGGTCCATGCGGCCCGGTCGGGCGCGCAGGCGTGTAAGGGTCAGGTGATCCTTGTCGACGGCGAGGGTCCATTCACTTTCGAGCTCGTCGAGGCGGTAGACGCCGGCGTATTGCTTCAGCACGTCCGCCGTCTTGGGTCCGGCGGGCTTCATTGCGAACGTGGTCTTCTCTTTTTGACGGGCCTCAATCAGCTGGCCCCCGGCGATCTCGACATCGAGATCGCCTTGCGTAACGTGAAAGCGGTGATCGGAGAGAGGGAGGAGGTCCGCCTCCTGAACGCCATTTACGACGTAACGCAGTTTGCCCTTCGCAACCTTGACTTCGCGCAGTTCCGATTCGGCCGGGTTCCAATACAGACCAGAGACCGACTTCATCGCGTCGGGCTGCAACGTGACCGTGCCGGGCTTGGATTCGCCGACGGCCGGCTGCATGCGGTCCACGAGGTAGATGTCGGCGACCTTGTAGGCCAACTGGCTCGGATTCACGCCCGCGAGATTGCACAGGCAGGCCACGGAGAAATGCTCGTCCGGAAAGCGGATGAGTCCGGCGCGGTAGCCGGCGTCGGCGCCGCCGTGGTCGACCGTCGGGAGACCGCGGTGGTTGCCAACAACGAGTCCGAAGGCGTAGGGGAGCACTTCCCCGTTGTTCAGCACGCCGCGAGTCAGCATCTTCGCCGTCATGCCATTGCGGGCCCAAGCTTGAAAGAAGTTTTCGTCCCACTTGGCGAGATCCTCGACGGTAGTGAGCAGGCTGGTCGCGCCGACCGTATCGAAATTCGTGATCGACATTTCCCAGGGGGCTTTATCGTTCTCGCGGTCATAGCCGTAGGCCATGCCTTTGACGATTTCAGCGTGGTTATCGCGGAAGTGCGTGCTGGTCATTCCCAGCGGTTTGAAGATGCGTTCGGTTGTAAACTCGCGCAGACTCTTTCGGCTGACGCGCTTCACGATCTGCGCGAGCAGCGTAAAACCGGTATTCGAATACATGTACTTGGAGCCAGTCGGAAAGTTCAGCGCTTTTTGGCCCGCGACAAACGCTAATACGTCGTCGTCGGTGATCAGGTCCTTGCTGTAGCGCCAGCCTGCCAAGCCGAGGAACGACCATTGATCGCGCAGTCCGCTGATGTGGTGGATCAGGTGGCGGATGGTGATCGGCTTCCCGAAGTCCGCGACCTCGGGAAGATATTTTCGGATGGGATCGTCGAGCGAAAGTTTGTGGTCTTCAGCCAGTAGCAGGATGGATGCGGCGGTGAACTGCTTGGAGATGGACGCGACGTGAAACACGGACGTCGTCTTGAGGGGCAGATCATGATCGAGGTCCGCCATGCCATACGCGTGCTTGTAGACAGTGTGACCGCCGTGCATCACGGAGACGGCGCAGCCGGGCGAGTCCGGCTTGTCGTAAATCGCGAAGATCTGGTCGACTTTGGCGGATTCAGGCGAGGCTTGGGCGAAAGCCGATCCGGCGAGGAGAAGTAAGAGAGCGGTACGCATGAAAGCGCAAGATTAGCATGGGGCGTCTGCGCGCCGATACCGCAGAAAAGAAAACGGACCACCTAGCCGCCGATACACAAAAGAAAACGGACCGGCTGGCCGCCGGTCCGTTGATTTCATCCAGCCCTCGTTTCCGGCCTAGATGTCGTAGTAGAGCGCGAACTCGTACGGGTGCGGACGGAGGCGGACGGCATCCGCTTCGTGCTTGCGCTTGTAGGCGATGAAGGTTTCGATCAGTTCCTCGGTGAAGACGTCGCCCTTCAGCATGAAGCCGTGGTCTTCTTCGAGGCAGGTGAGCGCTTCGTCCAGCGAAGCGGGCATCGACGGAACCGCCTTCATTTCCTCAGGCGACAGATCGTAGATGTCTTTGTCGAGCGACTCGCCCGGATCGATCTTGTTCAGGACGCCGTCGAGGCCGGCCATCATCATGGCGGCGAAGGCGAGGTACGGATTGGCGGCCGGATCCGGCGGACGGAACTCGACGCGCTTGGCCTTCGGGCTGGCCGAGTACATCGGGATGCGGACGGCGGCCGAGCGATTACGGCTGGAGTACGCGAGGTTCACGGGGGCTTCGTAGCCGGGCACGAGTCGCTTGTAGCTGTTGGTGGTCGGCGCGATGATCGCCGACAGCGCGCGGGCGTGCTTCAGAAGTCCGCCGATGTACCAGAGGGCCATCTGCGAAAGGCCGGCGTAGAGGTCGCCGGCGAACAGCGGCTTGCCGTCCTTCCAGAGCGACTGGTGCGTGTGCATTCCGCTGCCGTTGTCGCCGAACAGCGGCTTGGGCATGAATGTAACCGACTTGCCGTACTGATAGGCCACATTGCGGATGCAGTACTTGTAGGTCGTCATGTTGTCGGCCGACTTCACCATGGTGTCGAACCGCTGATCGATTTCGCACTGGCCGCCGGTGGCGACTTCATGGTGATGGCACTCGATGTTGAGGCCGCAGTCGATCATGGTCTCGACCATCTCGGCGCGCAGATCCTGGTGGTGATCGGTGGGCGGAACCGGGAAGTAGCCTTCCTTCACGCGGGGACGGTATCCGAGGTTGCCCTCGGCGCGTCCGGAGTTCCAGCGTCCTTCGTCGGCGTCGATGAAGTAGTAGCCTTCGTGGGCGTTCTGATCGAAGCGAATGTTATCGAAGATGAAGAACTCGGCTTCGGCGCCGAAGTAGGCGGTATCGGCGAGGCCGGAGTTCTGGAGGAAGAGCTCGGCTTTCTTCGCGATGTAGCGCGGGTCGCGCTCGTAGCTCTGCTTGGTGATCGGATCCTTGATGTCGCCGATCATCACGTAGGTCTTCGTTTCCATGAACGGATCGACGAAGCCCGTGTTCGGATCGGGGATCAAGAGCATGTCGGACTCGTTGATCGCGGCCCATCCGCGGATGCTCGATCCGTCAATCCCGAAGCCCTCTTCGAAGGAGCTCTCCGAAAGCTGGCTGATCGGGTACGAAATATGATGTGTCAGACCGGGAAGGTCGGTGAAGCGGAGATCGATCTGCCTGATTTCCTTCTTCTTGACAAATTCTAGGACTTCTTTCGGGGTCATAGCGCTCCTTGCTCAAAGTTCCAGACTGCAAGTGGCTGCCTTTGGTACAGGAAAACTTGCGAGTCGGGCGGAATCAACTATCATAGCGATCCGCCATCCACCGGGAGTCATAAAAATTTCTACTGGCAACAATAACATTCCTGAATGCTAGACGGTTCAGTGATTAGAACCAATGGCTTCGAGCCAGGCGGCTGTCTGCTGCGGCATGCGAAATCGAATCCAGAGCAACGACGGATACGTGGCGTCGGCCTGCAATCGCGCATACTTCCTTCGATTTCGGCGATAGGAAGTCAGGACCCACAGCAGGATGGAGTCGTGGCTGAACAGCGCCTTCCGTGCCGTCTCGCGGTTGCCGTGCCAGAGTTCTTCGCGATAGAGGATCCGGCGGGCGGTTCTTCCGAGTACGCGGCGAAAGATGAGACGAAGCGGGTAATCGAGCCAGATCACGGTGTCGGCGCGGTTCCAGACGATGTCCCTCGCTTTCGAGTAATTGCCGTCGACGATCCAGCGCTCGGGTGCGACCGCATCCGCGACTCGGTTCCGGAAGACTTCGGTCGAGACTTCTTTCCAGTTGGCTTCGAAGTGGAGCGAATCGAGTTCGATGTGCGGAAGGTTGAGGCGGGCGCTGAGCTTCCGGCCGAGGAAGGTTTTTCCAGATCCGGAGGTTCCGACGATTACGATCCGCTGTCCCGAGAACGCCTGCACGCTCTCCATTGTCGAGCATGGATTGTCGGTCCGCGATGAACCAGTCACAATGGGAGAACAGTGCAGGCGTCGCTATTCGATCAACCGCTGAAGAAGCGGGTCCTCACGGTCTCCGAACTGGCCGAAGGGATTCGCGCCGCGTTCGCGGGCGAGTTCACGGGGATCTGGGTGGCGGGCGAAATTTCCGGAACCAAACTTGCGCCGAGCGGCCACGCGTACTTCACGTTGAAAGATGAAACCGCGCAGATCCAGTGCGTCTGCTACCGGACTTCGCTGCGCTATTTGAAGTGCAAGCCGCAGGACGGGCTCGCTGTGCTGGCGCGCGGACGGCTGGATTTTTACGACGCTCGCGGCGCGACGCAGTTCCTGGTGGAGTCGATCGAACCGCAAGGGTTCGGCGCGCTGCAGTTCGCCTTTGAGCAACTGAAGACCAAACTCACGGCGGAGGGCCTTTTCGATCTGGCCCGAAAGCGGAAGCTGCCCGCGCTGCCGCAGCGGATCGGCATCGTTACATCGCCATCGGGCGCCGTGATCAGCGACGTGCTCCAGATTCTCGAACGGCGATTTCCGGGGCGTCATGTCCGGGTGTACCCGGCGCTGGTGCAGGGCGAGGGATCGATCGAACAGGTTGCTCGCGGAATCGAGTACTTCAGCCGGTCGGGTTGGGCGGAAGTCGTGATTGTTGCGCGCGGAGGCGGATCGCTCGAAGACCTTTGGACGTTCAACGAGGAAGCAGTTGCGCGAGCTATCGCCGGTTGTTCGGTGCCTGTAATTTCGGCGATCGGGCACGAGACGGATTTCACCATCGCGGATTTCGTTGCCGATCTGCGCGCGCCGACTCCGTCGGCTGCGGCGGAGCTGGTGCTGCCGACGAGAGCGGCGATTCTCGACCGGTTCACGGGAGGAGAGCAGCGGATGACGCAACTGGTCCGCTGGCAGATTGCGACGCTGGGGCGGACTCTCGAGCAGTTGGGTCTTGAACGGGCGAGCGCGGCGCTGCACCGCTCGATCAACCGGCGGGCGCAGGTGGTGGACGATGCCGAGTACCGGATGCGGGAGATCGTTCGCGCGAACAGCGACGCGGGACGGCGCAAGCTGGCGCTGCTCGAATCGCGGTTACGAGCGCTCGATGTGCGCGTGCGGTTTGCGCAGGCGCATCGGATCCTCGATACGAGCGATGCAGCAATGGCGCGGTTGATACGGGCGCGTATTGCGCGGGGACGGGCGAGACTCGGTCCGCTGCAGGCGCACGTGACGCAGCTTAGTCCGTTGAAGATCCTCGATCGCGGGTACGCGATCGTGACGAATGAGGATGGGCGAATCGTGAAGTCGCCGGGCGATGCCCCGGCCGGCACGAAGATCCGCGCGCGGGTGGCAGCTGGGAGCGTGGATGCGCGCGTCGAGGACGGGTTGGGTTAAGAGCGGGGCGTTTGCGTTGGTGGATCGGTGGAGTCGGCCTCTGCGACGTCGGTCGAGTATTTGCGGAATCCGGAGTTACTCGATGAACCCCTTCCAACTGGTTCCCTGACCATCCCGGAGTGTAATGGCCATGCTATTCGAGACTCCGGTGATGTTGCGTCCGCGGGAATCGCGGAAGCGGTAGAAGACCAGGTTGTCGGGTCCGTGTTCGGCGGCTCCGCGCCAGACGTTTCCGTATTCGTCCGTGAGGCGAATCGAGTCGCCATGGCCGAATCCGTAGACGCGCGTCTTGGTTCCCTCTTCTTCGAGATGGAAGTAGCCGCCGGGGACCGAGGTCCGGACGCGAGTCTTCTTATAGATCATCCGTACTTGTATTATCCGGATTCACCTCGCAGGCAACGATAAGGCCTACACCTCAGCACGGCCCGAGAGTGTCACCTAAGAGGGGAATGCAGTAAACGGATCGGACGGACCCCTGACGGATCTATAGCCTAGGGGTAAGGGTTTCGGCTATACTCCTTCACAGAGCCGGCGTTCACGGCTCGGCCGTTCATCCGCTGCCCGCAAAAGGGCGCGGTTCGAGGAGCAGTCCATGTTCGAGATTCGTCTCGGGGACGTGATCGACGACTACTGCGTCAAGTGTCGGCGTCTCACCAATCATTCCATTGTGTCGATTATTGACGGCGCAGCTGCGAAGGTTCGCTGCCGCACTTGCTATAACGATCACGACTTCCGGAACGAGGTAGTCCCGCCCACCAAGAAGGAACTGAAGAAGCTGGCTTTGTTCAATGAAGTGTTGGCCGGCGCTCCCGGTGTGGAGGCCGAAGCCGGAGAAGCAGAGGCCGAATTAGAGGTGGCGTCAGAGGTCGAAGCGGGCGGCGAGGAAGCGGCGTCCGAGGCTCCAGCGGCGCCTGCGAAGAAGACGAAATCCAAGACAGCGAAATCCAAGTAGACTTCGGGTCAAGTTCTTCCCTGATCCCCTGTTTATTTGCAATAGGATGCAGGTAGGGTTTCGAGGGCAAACGATGAAGGAAACCTTTACCATTCCAGTCGGCCAAACAGGGGTATAATACAAGGGTTCTTTAGAGAGGCCGCGATTGATCACAAAGCACGAGGCGGTCAGGTGGTGCCTCGCTTGTCTGAGAAGGCTGGCGAACTTTGATTTGAGGATCGACGGTTCGACGTCGTGGTCGCGTTTCCGCTAATGACACTTCCTGCTATTCCCGCGTTCTTGTTGGCCAGCAGCACCAGCCGCATTCTCGACGCGTTGTTCGATTCCACGTTCGCCGATATCCATCGGCTGGAGTGGTTCGATTACGCGATGATGGTGCCGTACTTTACGGTTCTTCTCATCCTGTCGTTCTACGGTCTCCATCGTTACGAGATGATCCGGGGCTACTTCAAGCACAAGAAGAGCATTCCCGAGGTAGCGCCGACTCGGTTCGATGAACTTCCGAAGGTCACGATCCAGCTGCCGCTGTTTAACGAGCGTTTCGTGGTCGAACGGCTGCTTGAAGAGATCGTCAAAATGGACTACCCGCGGCACCTGCTGCAGATCCAGGTCCTGGACGATTCGACAGACGAGACGCATCCCTTCACTGAGCGCCTGGTCGGCGAGTATCGGGCGGCCGGCCATCCCATCGAATACAAACACCGCACGAACCGGCACGGATATAAGGCTGGCGCACTGCAAGAGGGTCTGGAAACCGCGACCGGTGAATTCGTTGCCATCTTCGACGCCGACTTTCTTCCTCCGGCCGATTTCCTCCAGCGGACCATTCATTTCTTCCACAATCCCAAGGTCGGCATGGTCCAGACGCGCTGGGGTTATACGAACCGCCACTACAACCTGCTGACCGAGGTTGAGGCCATGCTGCTGGACGGGCATTTTGTCCTCGAGCACTGCGCGCGTTCGGGCGGTGGCATGTTCTTCAATTTCAATGGTACGGCAGGAATCCTCCGCCGCCAGATGATCGACGACGCCGGCGGGTGGGAACACGACACGCTGACCGAGGATTCCGATCTCAGCTATCGCGGTCAACTGAAGGGCTACCAATTCGTCTACGTTCCGTCGATCGAGTGTCCGTCGGAACTGCCGGTGGATATGTACGGCTTCCAGGTGCAGCAGGCGCGTTGGGCCAAGGGGCTGACGCAGGTCGCACTGAAGCTTCTGATGCGGATCCTCAAGGCCGATCTGCCGTGGCGCGTGAAGCTTGAGGCGTTCTGTCATCTGACGCCAAATATCTCGTATCCCCTGATGATCATCGTGTCGGCGCTGATGCTGCCGGTGATGGTTTGCCGGTTCTACATGGGCTGGTTCCAGATGGTGATCATCGATCTTCCGCTGATCATTGCTTCGTTCTGGTCGATCAGCGCGTTCTACATCATTTCGTACAAGGAACTGCATCCGACTAACTGGAAGCGGTCGATTCTGTTTCTGCCGGCTTTGATGGCGGCAGGCGTGGCGCTCACGGTTTCAAATACGAAAGCCGTTTTCGAGGCCTTGTTGGGTGTCCAGACCGCATTCGCGCGCACGCCGAAGTACGCGTTGGGCGCGACGAAGGACAAGAAGAAGGTTTCGAACAACAGCTATAAGCGCCGCTCGGGCACCTTGCCGTACATCGAAATCGCGGTCGGGACGTTCTTCCTGGGCATCGTCGGATTCGCGATCGACTCGTTCAACTTCCTGGCCGTTCCGTTCCTGCTGTTGTTCGTGGGCGGATATTACTGGGCCGCCTTCAGTACGCTGTGGGACGAATACCAGGGCAAGGTCCGCTGGCAGCGCGCGCGCGCGGAAGCCTTGGCCAAGCAAGAACAGTCGGCGTAAGCGATCCCTTCCTGGGCCGGGCTGGCTGAAACGGGGAATTGGCCACCGCGCTCCGGCTGGAGGGGCTCACACGCTTTCCGAGACCGGAACCTCGAACCAGAAGGCGCTTCCCTTGCCCTCGACGCTGTCCACGCCGATAGTGCCATCCATAAGCTCGGTGAGTCTCCGGCTGATGGCGAGACCCAGCCCAGTGCCGCCGAAGCGCCGCGTGGTCGAAGAATCGCCCTGCGTGAAGATCTCAAACAGTTGCTGCTTGACAGCATCGGGAATACCGATGCCGGTATCGGTCACAGTCCAGCGAACGCGTCTGCCATCCTCGGAGACCAATCGAACATCGAGGGTGACGCCGCCGACCTTGGTAAATTTCACTGCGTTGCTGAGGAGATTGACCAGGACCTGCTTGATGCGGACCGGATCGCCGTCGACGGACTGAGGGATTTTCGCGTCGACGTTGGCTTTCAATTCGAGGTGCCTGAGCCGAGCGGGGCCTTCCACCATTCGCAAACTATCGCTTACGACGGCTCTCAAGTCGAAAGGGATTTTTTCGATGGAGAGTTTTCCTGCCTCGATCTTGCTGATGTCGAGCACGTCGTTGATGATTTCGAGGAGTGCGCGTCCGCTGGTCTCGATGGTTGACACGTAGTCGCGCTGCTCCTCGGTTAACGCCGTGTCCGCGAGGAGGCTAGCCATGCCGAGCACGCCGTTCATGGGAGTGCGGAGTTCGTGGCTCATCATGGCGAGGAACTCCGCCTTGGCGCGGCTCGCGGCCTCGGCCTCCTCCTTCACTTCAATGAGCCGCTCTTCCGCTTCGACCCGTTCGGTGACGTCCTGCACCGTGCCGATCAAGCGGACGACGCGACCGGATTCGTCCTTGACGGGCTGCCCGCGCTGCCGGAGGTAGCGATAGGAGCCGTCGGGGGAGTCGAACCGATGCTGCAGAGTGTACGGCACGCCGGTGGCAAGGGCACGTTCGACTACGACTCGCAATTCGCGGCGGGCCGCCGCTGGGAGCAGCGCGAAGAATTGGTCGAGATTTGGCGGTCCAACGCGTCTGTCCCAGTCGAACAAGCGATATACTTCGTCGGACCACCGGATCTGCCGGCTCGCGATCTCGAACTCCCAGCCGCCGAGGCGGGCGACCTGCTGTGTTTGCCGGTGCCTGGCCTCGCTTTCTTCAAGGTCGTGGCGCAATGCAGCTTCGCGCATTCGATCGGCATACTGCAATCGCTTTCGGCGATTCAGTTCGAGCGACGTAACGACGCCGATGGTGTGAACCAGTAAATACGTCGCGGCAAGCGAAAGCAGTGTCGATCCGTCGCGCGGCGTCTTTGTGAGAGCAAAAACCGAGACGCTGCCCAGCGTCAAGACGACCGCGGGTACAACCTGCAGGCGTAGTGGAGCCGAAATGGCGGCATAGAGCGTGAACAGAAACACGGCATCGGCGGTGAGGTAGGAAGTGAACCAGGCCGGGCGTACAGCGGTGAGCACCGAATTCAGGACGGCCGGCGTCAGAAGGAGAATGAGGATCGCTCGATCCAGCGCGCGCGCGTCCCGCGCGCGGCGCATGATTCGCGCGAGGACGCCGAGGAACGCGAGCCCCGCCAAGCGGCTGACGAACAACTGCCAAAATAGCGGGTCCCAGCCGTACAGGCGCCAGTCGTTGAATCCGAATAAGACGACCGCGGCGGCGAAGACCGGAAGAACCCGCAGGATGCGCACCTTGTCCAACGGCAAATGCGCGGCACGAAATTCACGTTCCGTTTCAGGAGAAGCAAAGGTTCCCCAGGCTCCGATGTCCTGATTCCGCGAGCCAGGGCGAGCGAGTTTGCCGATAGCTTCCATTTGCGACAAGAGCAGTCGTCGGATGAGCGGGTCCTCGGCTGGGACGCCAGACGCGGAGACTCCGAGAATTCAGCTCTTGCCTGTTATAGCAGGAGTGCTCCCGTGGCGCACGCCACATCGTCCGCGTGCTAGCGCTCCGGCCCCAGAAGCTTGTTGAGCTCCGCGATCCGCGAATCGAGTTCTTTGCGAAGCGCGGCGTAGCGGTCGATGGCATCGCGGCCGATCTTCTGGTCGGTCGAGTTGGTCATGCTGTAGAGGTACGTGATGTGTGTCTGCAACTCGGGCTTACTGTAGCGAATGGACGGGGTGATGAGCTGCGCGGCGAGGTCCTTTACGGCGGGCGGAACGTTGCCGGCGCGTTGGGCCGTGCGAAGGCGCGCGACGGC
>JBDTTK010000083.1:0-10339 GCA_039930685.1 Bryobacteraceae bacterium
GCAACACGAATAACCTCCTGGTGACGGACACCAATCCGGTCCACCGCGGCGATGTCGTGACTATCTATCTCACCGGAATGGGAACCGTGACGCCTTCAGCGGCGGCAGGCCAACCCGCGCCGATGGATCCTCTCTCGATGGCTGTCGTACAGCCGGACGTAACGCTTGGCGGCGTCCACCTTCCGCTGTACTTCGCCGGACTCAGCCCCGGTCAGGTGGGCGTCTATCAGATTGACGTGGCCGTGCCTGCAAACACGCCACTTGGTCTGGCAATACCTCTGACGATTACTCAAGGCGGCCAGACAACAACGTTAAGCGTCCGCGTTGTGAACTGATCGCCGTAAGCAGAAACAGGAAAGAAAGGAAGAGCATGAAACAGACCGCAATCATTACGCTTGGAGTGTGTCTGGCTATCGTCCCCGCGGCATTTGCCCAGCAATGGGAAGTCGGCGGCGCCATCGGAGGCGGGTTCTATACCTCCCAGGCGGTCACGGGACCGGCCGGTAGCGCGGACGCGAAATTCAAGACAGGCTTAGCCGGAAGCGCGTGGCTGGGCAACAACAATGCCGCCCACTTCGGCGGAGAGTTCCGCTACGACTTCCAGTTCGGCGACATGAAGCTCTCTGGAAACGGAGTGGAGGCGGGCTTTGCGGCCCAAACCCATCAGGTCCACTACGACTTCTTGTGGCACGCTGCGTCGACGGAAGCGCGTGTACGCCCCTTCGTTGCAGCCGGCGCAGGTATCAAAGTGTATCGCGGAACAGGGACCGAAACCCTCACCCAGCCGCTCAGCAAGCTCGCGCTTCTCACTAAGACTCAGGACGTTCGTCCCCTGGTCAGCCTCGGCGCCGGAATCAAATTCCGCGTCTCCGATCGCATTGACTTCCGGGTCGAGGTTCACGACTACCTGACCCCTTTCCCCAAGGAAGTGATTACACCCGCGCTCGGCGCTAGCGTCAGCGGTTGGATTCACGATATCGTTCCGAGCTTCGGTCTCAGCTTCCTCTTCTAACCGAACCCGGTCGGCGGTTTCTGCCGCGGCTGAGTTCGTCAATCTCGCACTGGTTCCCCAGGGACCAGCAAGCATGTCTAAGCAAGTTAGGGAAATCCGCGGCGCTGAGTAATCAGCCGCCGCGGATTTGCCGTTCTACCGTGGGAGCTATCCTTTGGAAATGCGCTTGATGGTCGTCCTAATGGCGTTGACGGCTTCCGGCCTTCTCGCCGGCCCGCAGAGTCCGACCGTTGAAACCGGCTACGTAGGCAGCAACGCTTGCAAGGCTTGCCACCCTGCCATTACAGTCAGTTATTACAAGAATCCTCACTATAAGCAGATGGCATCGGCCAGCGACGAGCATCGCGCCGAAGCCGGTTGCGAAAGCTGTCACGGACCCGGTAAGGCCCACGTCGAGGGACGCGGTCTCCGTTCCGCCATTAAGGCATTCTCCACCATGGAGCCGGCCGCCATCCTCGAGAACTGCCTTCGATGCCACAGTCAGACCATCTCACGCGCGAACATCCGCCGCTCCGCTCACACTCAGAACGACGTCGTCTGTACCAGCTGCCACGGCATTCATAAAGCGGTAACGCCGAAAGCGCTTCTTTCTAAACCGCAAACTGATCTCTGTTACACCTGTCACGCCTCCGTGAAGGCCCAGTTCTCGATGCCGTTCAAGCATCGCGTGAATGAAGGATTCATGAAGTGCTCGGACTGCCACAATCCACATGGCGCCGCGGCGCCTACCTGGCGCATGGCTTCGCGGCCGCGCATGGTCGACTCCTCCGGAAACGAGGAGCCGTGTCTCAGGTGCCACACCGATAAGCGCGGCCCGTTTGTTTTCGAGCACGCCGCCGTTCGTGTCGACGGATGCGAAAGCTGCCACAGTCCGCACGGATCCACCAACGCGCGGCTCCTCCGAAGGCCGGTAGTCCTCACCCTCTGTCTCGAGTGCCATAACGGACTCGGCAGCTTCGGGCGCTCCTCTTCGGGGGTGCCGTCGACGTCAAGCTCTCACAGCCTCAGCGATCCCCGCTATCAGAACTGCACGACATGTCATGTGCGAATTCACGGTTCGAACGCCGATTCGAGGTTTTTGCGATGACTATCTTCCGCGGCCTCATCCTTGCTACGGTCTTGCTTGGCGTTCGCCTATTGGCCCAAACTCCCGTCGCGCCGACACTGGAAACGGTTGGGAAGTCAAAGGGCGAAGACTTCAGCGGCTATAACGTGGTCCAGTCCTTCGAGTTGGGCTACCGGTTCCGCTCGGTAGGTGGAGATCTCGGAAAATACCGCTCGGACGTGAATTATGGGAACGGCATCCGACTGCTCAGCAGTTCCCTGCTAATTCACTCCTTGGAAGGCCACGGCCTGTACTTCGACGAGCTCCTCTTGAGTACCCAGGGCCTCGGCAATGACCCGTATCAATTTGTGAGTCTGCGCATTCAAAAGAACGCCCTGTATCAATACAATCTCCTTTGGCGGTCGAACGATTACTTCAATCCGGGCCTGACGATTTCGGGCGGACGGCATTTGCTCGACACCACGCGGCGACTGCAGGATCACGACCTCGTTCTGCTTCCGCAAAGCAGCTTCCGGTTCTTTCTTGGCTATTCTCGAAACGTTCAGTCCGGCGCCGGCCTCTCCACGATTCAATTGTTTGACTCGCGCGGCGATCAGTTTCCGCTCTTCACCAACATTCATCGGCAAACTAACGAGTACCGGATTGGCAACGAAATCCGGATGTTTCACCTGCGCCTCAATTGGATGCGCGGTTGGGAAAATTTCAAAGAAGACTCACCGGCCCTCCTCGCGGCTCCCAACCCAGGTGAAAACCCGGCCGATGGCACGACCCTAAGCTCGCTCCAGCGAACGGAGCCGTATCGAGGCCACAGCCCCTATTGGCGGGTAGCGCTCTTTTCCGAAGGCCGAAAGGGATACGAAGTGAACGGACGGTTTACGTATACGTCCGGCCGGCGCGCCTTCGTGCAGAACGAATCCGCGATTGGGACGAATCGCTTCGGCTCGGACGCAAATCGCCAGATCCTGACGTTCGGAGATGCCCAGCGCCCCGTCACGACAGCCAACCTGACTTTCAGCATATTTCCGGCGTCGCGAATCACCGTCACGAACCAGACATCCTTCTATCAGATCCGGATGGAAGGCAATTCGTATTACCAGGAGTTCAACAATGGAGACGGCAGTTCGGCCATCCTCCCATTCCAATTTCTTGGCATCCGGACAATCGCCAACACCACCGATGCGGACATCCGGCTAACAAATTGGCTGGGTTTCCGCGCCGGATATCATTTCTCTTCCCGCCGCATCCGATCCATTCAAGGCATCGGATTTGAGGGCGACCCGCCGTTGACATCGGCGGAGGCCCCGCTCTTTGAGCAGGACAATCGACTGCACGCCGGCGCCTTCGGACTGCGAATCAAGCCGGCGAAACCCGTCACGATCCTCCTCGAAGCGGAGATCGGCCGGTCGGACAAGCCGTTCCTGCCGATCAGCGAGAAGAACTATCAGGCATTCAGCGGCCGTGTGGAGTATCGCAAAAAAACGGTCCGCCTGGCCGCGTATAGCCGCGCGAACTACAACACGAACTCTGCGAACCTCTTTTCGTTCTCCTCCCGGTCGCGCCAGTATGGCGCCGACGCTTCCTGGACTGCCAACAATTGGTTCAGTTTCGATGCCTCCTATGCCAAACTGCACCTCGACACCGAGGGCGGCATCGTCTACTTCCTGAACTCCACCCGCACGAACGGCACCTCAATCTACGTCAGCAATCTGCAGACCGGGCATTTCGGAGGCCGTTTCTCGATCCGCCGGCGCATCGATCTGTACGCTGGCCTCTCCAATATCCAGGACACGGGCGACGGCCGCGGAACGCCTTTCGGGACAACCGGCGCTTCGCTGCCGCCGGTCTTGCTTTCCGCCCAAACCTTCCCCCTGCGGTTTCTATCGCCCCAGGCGCGGCTGTCTGTGAAACTGCACGAAAAGATCCGCTGGAACGTCGGCTACCAATACTATGGGTATCGTGAGGAGTTCTCAGCCTTGCAAAACTACCGCGCACACACGGGCTACTCTGGAGTACTCTGGTCCTTCTAGCCTATGGACTTTAATTCGACACCGATCAATGTCACGGAACTGCTGATCATGGCGATCGGCGTCCTGGGCATGTATTTCCTGTTCCGCCAAAAGACCGATAGCAACTTCCTCCTGATGTACTACATCGCGATGATCATCTTCATGTCGATGACCGATCGCGATGTTACCCCGTACTTGTTCTACTTCGGCATGGCCGTGGCGCTGCTGATTCGCTTCGAGTTCATGAACGCGCCAGTCACCAAGTTCGTCGTCGGCGTGGAGATCATCGCCCTTTTTCTCATCCTTTGGACCAGCCTGACCCACATCTTCGGACCCGGGATTGCCCTCTTCTAGATTCACCCTCCGCCGCTTCCTGCGAACCGTTGCGGTCGCCGGCGTAGTTCTGCTGGCAGGATGTGGACGAGCCAATACCCCCGCCAGCCCGCCGGACCCCACTCGCGAGGCCTGGTATCAGCCCTCTACCGAAGAGTTGGCGTCCATCGCCAAAGAGGCGAACGCGCTATTCGCAAACCATGACGGAGATGGCGCCGCGGCGCTTATCAAGAAAGCCGAGCCAATCGCCAACCGGCTGCTGTCAGTTCCGCATCCGACGCTCGCGGCGATGGAGGCTTCTTCCGACCTCGACGATCTCTACGGCCGGATGCTGCTCTCGAATCGCCACTACGGCTGGGCGCGCCTTCAATTTCAGAAGAACGCGGCCCGCTGGAAGAATTGGCAGCCGCGAACGTCGGACACGTTGAAGCGCCTCCGGCAAGCCGTTGCCGCAATTGAGGAATGTGATCGCCGGATGATGGAATAGCTGGCCTAAGCCGAAACGTAGTGGCTTCGCGCCGTATTCGCTTTTCGCTGCCGCTGCTCATACGACGCGCCAATAAATGCCTTGAACAGCGGATGCGGCTCCAGCGGTTTCGACTTGAACTCGGGATGGAACTGGCAGCCAAGAAACCATGGATGGTCCGCTAGCTCGCAAATCTCGACGTAAATGCCGTCCGGAGTTTCACCCGTGAGCCTCAGTCCGTGCTGCGTGAGCACATCTTCGTAATCGCGGTTGAACTCATAACGATGACGGTGCCGCTCGCTGATCTCCGCTGCCCCGTACGCCTTGCGGGCGAGGCTGCCTTCGGCGAGTTGGCACGGATACGCGCCCAATCGCATCGTTCCGCCCAGCTCGTCGATGCCCTTCAATTCGCGAAGCTTATAGATCACGCGATCGGGCGTCGCCGGATCGAATTCCGTTGAGTTCGCGCTGGCAATTCCGCAGACGTTGCGCGCATACTCGATGACCAGCGTTTGCATGCCGAGGCAGATTCCGAAGTAGGGGACCTTCTCTTCGCGCGCGTACCGGATCGCGTGCAGCATTCCCTCGACACCGCGTTTGCCGAATCCGCCAGGTACCAGAATGCCGTCGAAGCGCGCCAGGTCAGCCTTGCAATCCGGCCACGCCAGATTCGCCGATTCGATCCAGGAAATGTTGACCCGCAACCCGTGCGCCAGCGCGCCATGCAGCAGAGCCTCTTTCAGGCTCTTATAGGAGTCCTCGTATTCGACGTACTTCCCGATCAGTCCGATATGTACTTCGTCCGTCGGATTGGTCATCTGATTCACCATCGAGATCCACTTCTCGAGGTTTCGAGGCGGAGCATCCATCCGCAGCACCCGCAGAACGATCTCGTCGACACCCTGCGTCGCAAAATCGAGCGGCACTTCGTAGACGCTATCTACGTCGCGCGCCGAGATCACCGCTTCAATGTCGACATCGCAGAAGAGGGCAATCTTCTCTTTCATGTCAGCGGGAAGCTCCCGCTCCGTGCGGCAAAGAAGGATATCGGGCTGGATGCCGAGCGCGCGGAGCTCCTTCACGCTATGTTGCGTCGGCTTGGTCTTCAACTCCTGCGCGGCCGCGATCCAGGGGACCAGCGTCACATGCACAAACGCCGTATTGTCTCGGCCCAACTCATGCCGCAATTGCCGGATCGCCTCAAGGAATGGCAGCGACTCGATGTCGCCAACCGTTCCGCCAATCTCGACGATCACCACATCCACATCGGTTGCTACTTTGCGTGCCGCAGCCTTGATCTCGTTTGTTACGTGCGGGATCACCTGCACGGTCTTGCCCAGATAGTCGCCCCGCCGCTCCCGCGAAATGATCTGCTCATAAATACGGCCGGACGTCAGATTATTCGATTGCGTCAGCGGAGCGTGGGTGAACCGCTCATAGTGGCCCAGGTCGAGGTCCGTTTCCGCGCCGTCGTCGGTCACGAACACCTCGCCGTGCTGGAAAGGGCTCATTGTTCCGGGGTCAACATTGAGATAGGGGTCGAACTTCTGGAGGGTGACGCGGAGGCCGCGGCTTTCGAGCAGGCATCCGATACTTGCCGCGGCGATTCCTTTGCCAAGGGACGAGACCACACCGCCGGTGACGAAGATGTACTTAGCCATTCTGATTTCTACATACCCCTTGCTTCAATTGCTGCCGGACTCCTTCAGGTGCTCATTGCCGTGAGCACAACGCCTCAACCACGGCGCGTAGCCGTTCCAGATCCTCCGGCGTATCGACGCCCAAGGAATCGTAATCCGTTTCCACCACGTGAATGCGGTATCCATTCTCTAGAGCCCGCAGTTGTTCCAACTTCTCCGCCCGCTCCAACGGACCCACCGGAAGATCCGAGTATCCTAGCAGGAACTCGCGGTTGTACGCGTACAGCCCGATATGCTTGAAGTAAGTCGTCGGCTGATCCCCGGATTCGCGTTGAAATGGAATCGGGCAGCGCGAGAAATAAATCGCGTCGCCATCGCGGTCCGTGACCACCTTCACGACATTCGGATTCGCGATCTCCGGCGCATGCTCGATCTTTTTCTTCAAGGTCCCCATCCGGACCTCCTCGCGATCGAGCATCGCGTGCACCAGCCCGTCAATGGCCGCCGGATCGATCAACGGCTCATCACCCTGAATATTGACGACCACGCTGGCGCTATCGCTGGCCGCGATCTCGGCCACGCGATCAGTTCCCGACGCATGATCGGAGCGGGTCATCCTGACCTGCGCGCCGAACCGCCGGGCTTCATTGTAGATGCTGTCGTGATCCGTTGCGATCACCACACTGGAGAGATAGCGGGTCGCGCTCGCCCGTTCCCACACATGCTGGAGCATGGTTTTTCCGGCTAGGGTAGCGAGGGCTTTGGCAGGGAATCGGCTGGAGGCAAACCGGGCGGGAATTACGCCCAGAACTCTCGTCGGCACACACAATCCTACCACGGTCGGACGCTGGCAGCGGTCAAAGGCGCGTCTTATTCAGGCCGGGTCCTTCCAGTCCGGCCAGTGCTACACTCAGCACAGATTTTGAGGACCCTTCCTTGATGCTTCGAGGCCCATTGGCGGTCGATGGCGCGCGTCAAATCGCTCTTATGGCATGTCTCGTCGCCTTTGCGGCCCATGGGCAGGCTCCGAACCCCCAGAATCAGCCGCCCCCTGAGAAAGAGAAACAACTCAAGCCGGCGATACCTGAACCTCGCGTCAACATCGAGCCCCGGACCAAGCGCTCCGCCACGGCGGACGAAGATCGGCTTGATCAACGCCGGGCAAATATCCGCGTCGACACGACTCTCGTTCTGATCCCGGTGAATGTCACCGATCCGCTGAACCGGTTCGTAAAAGATCTGGACAAAGAGCATTTCCGCATCTTCGAGGACAACGTCGAGCAGGAGATCAAACAGTTCTCGAGTGAAGATGCGCCACTCTCAGTCGGCATCGTCTTTGACACGTCAGGCAGCATGGGAAGCAAGCTGGCAATATCCCGACAGGCGGTCGCGCAGTTCCTGAAACTTGCGAACCCCGAGGACGAGTTCTTCCTCGTCACCTTCAATGACCGCCCCCGTCTCGTGCAGCCCTTCACTTCGAGCACTGAGGAAATCCAGAACAAGCTCAGCTTCGTGGGTTCCAAAGGCTCTACCGCGCTACTCGACGGTCTGTATCTCGCCATGGCCACCATGAAGAAGGCGCGGAATCCGCGAAAGGCGATTCTCGTGATTTCCGATGGCGGCGACAACTCCAGCCGCTACACCCAAACAGAAGTACAGAACGCCGTCCGTGAGGCCGACGTGCAAATCTACGCGGTCGGCATCTTTGAGGAAGGCGTCTATTCAGGCGGCGGCCGGTCACCGGAGGAAATGGGTGGACCTGGACTCATGACCAAACTGGCGCACGAAACAGGAGGCCGTCATTTTGCGCTCGGCAACGTCGCCGAACTTCCCGATGTCGCGGAGAAGATCGGAATCGAGCTTCGCAATCAATACGTAATCGGCTACACGCCCAAAAACACGGCCTGGGACGGCAAGTACCGCCGTGTCCGCGTAACCGTTGCTCCCATCCGGAATGCGCCGAAGATGCGAGCCTACTATCGCCTCGGGTACTATGCGCCACTCCGTTAGATCCGATGGGCCGCCAGAAGCCCGATGATATACTGAAATCAGAAATTTTCCGGCGGGGATTATGATTTTTCGCACCCCTCGTTCTCTCGCCATCCTTTCGAGCGCCCTGGCATGCCTTTGTCTCACCGCGCTCTCCGCGGACAAGAAAGACAAAGACCAGAAGCCGGTCGTTCCGAACCCCCGCGTCTCCATCGAGCCGAGGGTCAAACCGGCTTCTCCGGAGGACGCCTTTGTCTCCCGGAAAGCCAACATCCGCATCGACACCACCTTGGTGCTCATCCCGGTGGCTGTCACCGATCCCCTCAATCGCTTCGTCACCGGTCTTGAGAAGGAACAGTTCAAGATCTTCGAGGACAAAATCGAGCAGGAGATCAAACAGTTCTCGAGTGAAGACGCCCCGCTTTCGGTGGGCATCGTCTTCGATACGTCGGGCAGTATGGGGAATAAGCTCCAGAAGTCCCGGCAGGCCGTCGCCCAGTTTCTGAAACTGGCCAATCCCGAAGACGAATTCTTCCTCATCGAGTTCAACGATCGCCCGGAACTCGTTGTGCCGTTTACGCCAAGCACCGAAGACTTGCAAAGCCGCCTGACCTTTACGCAGTCGAAGGGCCGTACGTCGCTGCTCGACGGTGTCTATCTGGCGATGGCGACGATGAAGAAGGCAAGAAACCCTAGGAAGGCGATCCTCATCATTTCGGATGGAGGCGACAATTCGAGTCGTTACACGGAAACCGAAGTGAAGAACGCGGTCCGCGAGGCGGATGTCCAGATTTACGCGATTGGCATTTTCGAGCCGATGTCTGGACGAAGCCGGACGCCCGAAGAAATGGGAGGCCCCGTCCTTCTCAGTGAAGTCGCCGAACAGACTGGCGGCCGCCATTTCTCCGTTGATAACCTGAATGAACTGCCGGATGTCGCGGCTAAGATCGGAATCGAATTGCGAAATCAGTACGTCATCGGGTACACCCCGAAGAACGAGACGCGAGACGGAAAGTACCGCCGCGTGCAGGTCAAGCTGGTGCCGGTAAAGAACGCCCCGCAACTCAAGGCGTATCACCGGCTGGGGTACTATGCGCCTGCTCAGTAGCCTCTTCCTCACGCTTGCGCTCTTCGCTCAAGACGATGTCACCTTCCGGAGTGACACCCGGCTTGTCGTCCTCCACGCCAGCGTCGCAGACAAGGGAGGCAAGCTTCTCACCGGGCTGCCGCAGTCTTCGTTCAAGGTCTTTGAGAATGGCGTCGAACAGCAGATCAAGCTCTTCAAGCGCGAGGACGTCCCCGTCTCGCTCGGCGTCATCATCGATAACTCCGCCAGCATGCGGGATAAGCGAGTCAAGGTTTCGGCCGCGTCACTCGCCCTCGTCAAAGCCTCGAATCCGCAGGACGAAGTGTTTGTCGTCAACTTCAACGATGACGCTTATCTCGACCAGTCGTTCACGAACGACGTGAAGCGCCTGGAGGACGCTCTCCAGAAGTACGACACGCGCGGCGGCACCGCCATGAGGGACGCGATTTCGCTCTCCATCGACTACGTGAAGACCGACGCCAAGAAGGACAAGAAGGTCCTGTTGGTGGTCACCGACGGCAACGACAACTCCAGCGCGGAGTCCCTCGAACGGCTCGTGAAGCGGGCGCAGGACATGGGCATCCTGGTGTACGCCATCGGCATTCTCTCGGACGAAGAGCCGCGCGAATCCAAGAAGGCCAAGCGCGCGTTGAAGGCAATCACCGAAGCCACCGGCGGCATGGTGTACTACCCCAAGGAAGTCGGTGAAGTCGAAAAGCTCGCGCTCCAGGTCGCCCACG
>JBDTTK010000084.1:0-10306 GCA_039930685.1 Bryobacteraceae bacterium
CGAGATCAATGAGCTGCTTCATGTTCTGCCAGGGCAGGTTTCCGGTGAGGCGGCGGCCATTCAGGAAGATTGTCGGAGTGGCGTCGACTTGCAGCGACTTCCCCTGCGCGACGGACTGGTTCACTTCGTTCTCAGTAGCCTTTGTGTCAACGCAGCGGCCCAGTTGCAGAGCGTCTAGCTTCTTCTCGTTGGCAAAGTCTCCGATTTTTTGCTTCACATTGTCGACGTTAATTTCGCCCTGATGCGCGAAGATCCAATCGTGATAATCCCAGAACATCGCCGGATTGCTGCGGAACACGCACCGTCCACCGATGGCCGCGGTCCGCGCCCAGTTGTGGATGGCGTCCAGCGGATAATCGCGGAAGTACACGCGAACCTTGTCGCCATATTCTTTCGCGACGTTCTCACGAAGCACCTTTGCTTCTTCCTTACAGAGGGGGCACTGGAAATCGCTGAACGCAACCATCACCACCGACGCACCGGGCGCGCCGAAGCTCGGCTGCAAATCGACTTTCAGCTTGTCGAGGTCATCCTGAAACGGGCTTTTGTGCAAGTCGTGGACGGTACCGCGAAAGAGCTTGTCGCCGTTTTTAGAAACAAAGTATGTCCGATCCTGCGACGCCTGGCCAAAAATCAAGTGGACATCCACCTGATAGAGGTCCGGCGTCGGGCCGGGCTTGGGATCGTCGATCTTGAGTGACACTTGCGGAATGATGAGATCCAGGTGGCGAAGGTACGCCTCTAGCTGGGTCTTATCCATAGGTACCGTCTTTGCGGCCGGGGGTACCGTCTGTGCGGCTGGAGCCTTGGCGCCAGCCGCTTTCGGCGGCGCGCTCTGCGCAAACGCAGCGGTGACAAGCAAGGCTGCGGAGATGAATTTGTACATGCTGTTCCTTCCCGGATTTTGGACGCGGCTACAGGACCGGCCCGATTCGCCAAGGCACGAATTCTTTATGGCCCAGGCGTTCGCTGCAGGTGCGCTCGCCCGAAGCCGCGCGCAAGACCATGTCAAAAATCTCCTGGCCTACTTGAGCCACGGTCGAGTCGCCGTCGGCAATTCTTCCGGCGTTAATATCCATATTATCCTGCATGCGCCTGAAAGTGGATGAGTTCGTGGCTATCTTGATGACGGGCACGGTAGGGAATCCGATAGCACTTCCTCGTCCGGTTGTGAAGGCGATCAGATTCACTCCTCCGGCAGCCAAGCCGGTAAGCGAGACCGGATCGTAACCCGGCGTGTTCATGAACACAAATCCTGGACCGGAAACACGGCCGGCATAATCCACGACCTCATTCAGCGTCGAAGTGCCCGCTTTGGCGATCGCGCCTAAGGACTTCTCGAGGATTGTGGTCAGGCCGCCTTCTTTATTGCCAGGCGAGGGGTTGTCGTTGAAGCTGCCGCCCCATTTGGTCAGATACGCTTTGTAGTTCCGCACGTGGGTCAGCAAGTTGTCCGCAACCTCGCGGCTTCGCGCGCGGCGAACCAGCAGGTGCTCGGCTCCAAAGATCTCGGTCGTCTCGGCCAGCACCGCAGCCGCTCCGATGCGCGCGAGTAGATCGGAGCAGTACCCAAGGGCGGGATTCGCGGTGATGCCGGAGAACGAGTCGGAGCCGCCGCAATTCAGCCCCAGGATAATCTTGCTGGCCGGGGAGTCCACGCGCTCCTCGGCACTCGCGCGATCGATCATCTTCGCGATCTCGCGGCGGGCCGCTTCGACCGTGGCTCGCGTACCGCCCGAGGTTTGCAGCGTCATACCGACGATCCGATCGGCGCGCGGCGCGTTGCCGGCCGCGACACCGAGATAGTGATCGATCTGGTTTACCTCGCAGCCGAGTCCCAGAATGATGGCGGCGGAGACGTTGGGATGGTCGAGAACGCCCCAGAGTGTCCGCTGCAACTGATCCGTGTCCGGACCGAAGGCGTGGCCGCATCCTTCGCCATGCGGAAACGCCATAATGCCGTCCACATTGGGCGGAAGCGACTCGCCGTCGAAACTTTCGGCGATCAGCTCGGCCGTATGCGCGGCGCAGTTCGAGGCCGCGACGACCGCGATGTAGTTCCGCGTGCCGACGCGGCCGTCACCGCGCGGATATCCACGGAAGGTGGGCGAGTCCGGCACGGTCGCCGGCAACGGCTTATCGGTCTCGGGGTACTCGTATTCGAAGACCTGCTCCTCGAATTGAAGATTGTGCGTATGCAGGTGATCGCCCGGCTGCAGTTGTTGGAGGGCGCGTCCGATGACTTCGCCGTACCGTAAGACGACTTCGCCCGGGGCAATCTGGCGCAATGCGACTTTGTGTCCCATCGGAACCGCGGACCGCGTCTTCACGATCTGCCCGTTGACTTCGATTTCCTGGCCTTCGGGAAGAGGCACGCGGGCAATCACGACGTTATCGGATTCCGTGAGAAGAATCGCCGCGCGGTCGCGGGTGGGCGGCAAAGAGATATCGACAAGGCTCATCGCAATAAGACCGTTTCTGTGACCTGTTCTCCCAGGTGCACGTGGAGTTTTCCTTTTTCAGGCCCGTCGAGCACGGGATGGATCCAAAGTCCGAAGTCGCCGGGCAGGGGAATTTTCGCCGTCGAGTCGACGACGACGAAGTTCGCGGTCTCAACGCCTTCGAGCAGCCTGCCTATGTGGACGTGCATGTGGCACTGCGTGCGGACGCGATGTCCGTTCATCGCAATCGCCCAACGGTCGCCCCACAACGACTTTGCTTTCTCGACGGCGCCGGACCACAATGCGTTCCGCTGTTCAGCGGCCAAGTCTTCGAGATTGTGACGCCCGGTCGAATGAGCTCGCGGCAGCGCGAGCCAGCGGTTGGCTTTCCGGGGGTTGATGTCTTTGAGGAAAATCACCGGCACGCCGGCCGGCTGCTTTTCGATCTCGGCGCACAGACTGCATTCTCGGGCCTTTAGCACTTCCGGATGCGACACATCGCACTTGCATTCGAGTTGAGCAAACAGCGGGATCGAGGTCGCGGCCAAAAGCCACGCAGCGAGCCGGAACATTCGACGATTATAGCGGGAAGCGTCTTTCGCGACTGCGTTTCGCGTAATCTTGGACGCTAAGTTCGCTCCTATACTGGGAAGTTGCCTTCCGCGTTCCTACGCCGCGCCGCACCGCTCGCCGCCGTGGCCGCATTGTTGTTCTTCTACCTATTCCAATTGAATGGCGTCGGCGTCCTCAGCGCCGACGAGCCCCGTTACGCCGCCATCGGTCGCGCGATGGCGGACTCCGGTGACTGGATCACGCCGCGCCTTTGGGGCAAACCCTGGTTCGAGAAATCGGCGCTCCTGTACTGGATGGTGGCGGCCGGAACGAAGCTTGGAATTCCCGGGGAAGCGGCGGCAAGAGCGCCGGTTGCGATCGCATCGGTGGCGTTCCTCATTTGGCTCTGGAGGTGGGTCCGGAGGACTTTCGGCCAGACGGAGGCGTGGTGCACGTGCCTGGTCCTGAGTACATCCGCCGGTTGGATCGCCTATAGCTACGCGGCATTGACCGATTTACCCATGACCGTCGCGTTGATGGCCGCCTTTCTGCTCGTTACGCCGCCGGAGCAGTCGCGTCATTCGGCGTGGTGGGCTGGGGCCTGGCTCGGTGTCGCCGTGCTCGCCAAGGGTCTTGTTCCTATCGTTTTGTTTCTGCCGGCCATGTGGTTCGCCCGGCGGCACTGGCTGGCAATCCTGGTGGGTTGTACTCTCGTCGCGGCGCCGTGGTACTTAGCCTGCTATTCCGCGAATGGCCAGGTGTTTCTGACCGAGTTCATTTGGAAGCACCACATCCTGAGATTTTTTTCGGACTCACTCCAGCACGTGCAGCCGTTTTGGTATTACGTTCCAGTTCTGCTGGCAGGCTTCTTCCCATGGACCCCGGTGCTGCTCACCATTCGACGCAACCTGCTCGAGGACGAACGCCTCCGAACGATTGCCATCTTCGTGGCCTTTGGGCTGGTGTTCTTTTCGATTTCGCGCAACAAGCTTCCGGGTTACGTTCTTCCTCTGATGCCCGGCATCGCGATCCTCGCGGGAGTCGCCATCGCGCGCGCCAAGCGAGTCTCTTTGGCGTTGGCGTCCTCCGGCGCGCTCCTTCTTTTGCTGCCCGTGATCGGCTCTACCTTGCCGGAAGCCCTCCGTTCCGGTTTGTCGCGATCCCGGCCGGATTGGTTGGCTGCCGTCGGCGCGCCCCTGCTGGTGGTTCTTGTGGTTGTTTTGAGCACTTGGCGGCTCGCTTATCTTGGGCGACTCATCTTAAGTACCGCGCTGGTTGCTGTCTCTGTTGCTGCCGGTGTATCGAAACTGAAGGTTGAGATATTGCCGGTGCTGGACGAACGGGTTTCGGTCCGGGGCGAATTTCGAAAACTAGGTCGGCCCGCTACCCAAGTCTGTGCGGGCGACCTGCATCGCGCCAGACTGTATGGTTTCGAATACTACTTCAACGCGGCGATTCCAGAGTGCGAAGACGACCCTCGTTCGGTGGTCCTCTCCGATGAAAGGCGCTAAGCAGTCGGTGTGCAGAATTTGCACGATGATGGCAAACACAAAAAAAAGGCCGGGTTATTGACCCGGCCCTCTGTTACGATCTTCCGTTCGGCGACTTAGCGGCTCTTGCTGGCGCGCTGCGTTTTCACCGGTTCCGTCGTGGCTACGGCGACCGCCGCAGCCGGCATACTAACCGTCGTATCGACCATCCGAGCCATCTCTTGAATCGGCAGTCCTTCGGCTTCCTTGAGGAAGCTCATCTCGCGGCGCGACTCGTCAAAGTCAACACGGATCCAGTCTCCACCGCGAACCTGTTCGGTAGCGATCAAGTTGGACATTGGATGGACCAACAACCGCTCGATCGCGCGTTTCAGGTGGCGGGCGCCGTATTTCAGATCGGTGCCTTCCCGAAGCAAGTGGTCCTTGCTCGTCTCAGACATCGTGAAGACAAACGAACGCTCCGCCGACGTATTGAAGATCCGCTGCTGGACCATGTTCAGCTCGATATCGAGGATCTTACGGAGTTCGTCCGTACCGAGTGGCCGGAACACCACGATCTTGTCGAGCCGGTTCATGAATTCCGGCGTGAACTTCTTGCGAGCGGCTTCGATGCCGGAGCGCTCGACCTTGCCGTCCATCTTCTCGTCGCGGTATCCGTTTTGGGCCGCGAGTTTCAATTCGGGCGCGCTGAACCCGATCTTGGGATTCATGAGCGCGCTCATTTCGCTGGCGCCAAGGTTCGACGTCATGAAGATCAGTGCTTTGGAGAAATCAACCTTGCGGTTGTCCCCGAGCGTGAGCGTCCCTTTGTCGAGAATGCCAAGCAGCAGGTTCCACAGGGAATCGCTGGCCTTCTCGATCTCGTCGAACAGAATGAAGCTGATCTTCATGGTGTCCGTGTGATGCTGATTGATCACTTCCTGGCTGAGCAGCGGGTGTGTTTCCCTATGGCCCAGGTAGCCTGGGGGCGAACCGATCAGCTTCGCGATCTCGTGGCTGTGCTGGAACTCCGCACAGTCGATCTTAATTACGGCGCGTGGATTCTTGACAAGACTCTCCGCAGTCGCCTCAACGATGCGCGTCTTACCGGATCCGGTCGGACCGAGGAACAGGAAGTTCCCGATCGGACGTCCCGGCGTGGACATGCCCGTCAAGTTCATCTGATATATATTGACGATCTGCTGGATGGCCTCGTCCTGGCCGACAATCAGCTTGCGCAGATTGTTCTCGAGCGAGACGGCCTCTCGGCCAGTCTTGTTGGGATCCAGGGGAACGTGAACTCTAGTCATGGCTCGATACCCCCTAGCGTCGTTGGACTTCGGTACACCTTTCTGGGCGGCTTGCTTGACAACTTCCCCGCCCCTCCACAAGTGCTTAGGCACGCCGTATGCCATTCCCTTTAGCCGCCTATTTCTGCGCTGGCCTGCTCGGTCTTACTTCCACGCGGCTCACCAATGTGCGCGCCGGCATTTTCACAAGCATCAGCACGATCTCTGCAACGTCTTCAGGTTGAATTTTCCAACCCGCTGCTGAGCCGCCCGCGGAAAACTCGGTCGCGACGCTGCCCGGCATGATATAGCTCACCCTCACGTCCTCATTGCGGTGATCCAGCATCATGGCCTCGCTCATCCCGTTGAGACCGAATTTCGATGCGTTGTACACCGCTCCTCCCGCGAAGGCGTTTTTTCCAGCCAGGCTACTCATGTTGATGATGTAGCCTCCTCCGCGGTTCCTGAACCTAAACAGAGATTCACGTGAACAAAAATACACGCCGGTCAGGTTGGTATCGATGACCGTCCGCCACTCCTCCGGCGTTAGATCAACCAGGGTCTTGAAGCGCCCGACTCCGGCGTTGTTCACCAGAATGTCGAGTCCCGGAGCCGCTCCATCTGCCCAGCGAATCTCATCCAGCCACCGAAACAAGTCGGCCACGCTGTCACTGTCTCTTACATCGGCAACTTTCCCTGCGACTTTATTCGGGAATTCCGCCGACAACTCCGCCACGGCTTGCCTTAAGCCGGACTCCGTGGTTCCCGTAATCGCGACGTTGGCACCAGCACCCGCCAATGCGACTGCTACTGCCCTGCCTATTCCGCGCGTTCCACCCGTGATGAGGGTCGTCTTGCCTTGTAACGATGCATTCATAACTACTTATCGGATGCTGTCTACCCCCTCGTGGACTCGAATACCGGACCGCGACGGCTGCCGGTACTATAAACTACGAAGAAGAGAGGCCTACCAGACGTTCTCTGCAGCCCATGCTCGAAACTAGTGTTCTTTGGCTTCGTGCAGCCACATTTCTTTACGCCTTCGGACTGTTGCACGCGCTCATCTTCATTCTGCGCCGCGGAAGTTCCGTCTTTCCGCTCGCCCTGAACACGTTCCGGATCGCCGTCGTGCTGCATGGCGTCTCGCTCGTCGAACTCGGCATACAGACCGGGCACCTGCCCGCCGACAACGTCTATGAATCGCTTTCGCTCTGCGCCTTCCTTATAGGAATCGCCTTTCTTCTCGTCCATGCGCGGTACGGGCTAGCCAGTGCCGGCGTCGCCGTCTTCCCACTCGTGTTCATCATGTCGCTCGTCGGCGCCATGGAGATTCCGGTCGCCGGCTGGACCGATTCGCGCGTACGCCAGTCTTGGCTCCTGTTCCACGTCTTCCTGATCCTCACCGGCTTCGCAGCCCTGCTCGTCACAGCAATCGGCTCAATCCTCTACCTACTTCAGGAGCGCCGTCTCAAGTCAAAGACGTCCAGTTCCGCGCTTGACCGCCTCCCGCCTCTCGCGACCCTCGACAATCTCATCACCCGCGCGATGAGCCTCGGGTTCGTGTTCATCACGCTGGGCGTGATCGCCGGCAGCACCTGGGCTTACATAGAATCCGGCACCCGATGGTTCGGCGACGCGAAGATCGTCCTGTCGTTTGTCACCTGGGCGCTGTGTCTCGGCATGGTTTTCCTGCGGGCTTCCGCCGGATGGCGCGGCCGTCGCGCCGCGCTGATGGCCTTAACGGTCCTCGGATGTTCCGCTTTGACCTGGGTGGCGCACGTCGGCCTGCAGCCGACCCTCAAATGAGTCCACGATGAAGATCTACATCACAGGACTCAGCCACAAGACAGCACCCGTCGAGGTCCGCGAACGACTTGCGTTCGGAGACCAGAATTTGCCGCAGGCGTTGACCTCGCTGCGGGAGCAACCGGGCGTCCGAGAGGGCATGATCCTGTCGACGTGCAATCGCGTCGAGATCGCAATCGCCTCCGACGGCGACACGGATCCGGGTCCGCAACTCGCCGATTTTCTAGCCGACACGCGTCAGGTGGAGCGCTCCTGGGTTCGGCCTTTCCTGTACCGTCTGGAAGAACGCGAGGCCATCCGGCATTTGTTTCGGGTCGCGTCGAGCCTCGATTCGATGATTGTTGGCGAGCCGCAGATCCTCGGGCAACTGAAGTCCGCCTATGCTCTCGCCAAGGCGCACGGCACAATCAGCGGGTTTCTGGAACTCCTTTGCTCCCGTGCATTCAATGTCGCGAAGCGAATTCGCTCGGATACCGACCTAGGCGAGAATGCGGTCTCTGTCAGCTACTCAGCGGTCGAACTGGCGCGCGAGATCTTTGGCTCACTCGATGAATGCCGGGTGCTCGTTGCGGGCGCGGGCAAGATGGCGGAGTCCGCCGTCCGCTATTTGCGCCGCGCCGGCGTGACGCAGGTCTTCGTTACCAACCGGACCCGCGAACGCGCCGAGCGGCTCGCCGCCGACCACGGGGGTGCGGTAATTCCCTACGAGGAATTTCTCTCGCGTCTACCGGAAGTCGATATCGTGATCGCATCCAGCGGCGCTCCGCATTTCATCCTGACGCGGGACGACATGCGCAAGGTAATGGGCGCGCGGCGCAATCGCCCGATGTTCCTGATTGATATCGCCGTTCCCCGAAACATTGAACCCGCGGTGAACCGCGTCGATGGCGTGTTCCTCTATGACATCGACGATTTGCAAAAGGTCGTTGACCAGAATCTCCACGGCCGGCGGACAGTAGCCGCGGAGGCCGAACAGATCATTGAGGAAGAAGTCGAGCGCATGATCGCGCGCCTGAAAGCCCGCGAAGTGTCACCGGCGATTGTCAGCATTCAGGAACAACTCGAACTCTGGCGGGTCGCCGAGCTCGATAAAGCCAGAGGCCGCCTTGGCTCCCTGACTCCGCAACAGATGGAAGCCGTCGAGGCGCTGACCCGAGGACTGGTCAACAAAGTCGCCCACGGTCCCATCAGCCTGCTCCGCAAGTCCGCCGAAAAAGGAGACGCGGAAATGTTGTCGGTCGTGCGCCGCCTGTTTCGCCTCGAATAAGATTGCATGAAACAGAAAGGCAGAAATCGTTGATCGTCATCGGCTCTCGCGGATCGCAGCTTGCCCTGTGGCAATCGCGCTGGGTCGCCGCCCGCCTGGCTGAACTCGGCCACGAATCGCGAATTGAAATCATAAAGACGACGGGCGACAAGGTTCTCGATGTGTCGCTGTCGAAAGTCGGCGGCAAAGGCCTGTTCACGAAGGAAATCGAGGATGCGTTGCTCGCGGTCACCGTCGACATCGCGGTGCACAGCCTGAAAGACATGCCAACGGAGCAGCCTGAAGGCCTGCTGATCGCGGCGACTCCCGTCCGCGAGGATGTGCGGGATGCGCTCGTCGGCAAATGCCTGTCGGCCCTCGCCGAAGGAGACCGCATCGGCACCAGTTCCCTTCGACGCTCCGCGCAAATCCGGGCTTTGAAGCCCGGTCTCGAAGTCCTCGATATTCGCGGAAATCTCGATACCCGCCTGCGCAAGCTGGACGAAGGCCAGTACGACGCGATTCTGCTCGCGGCTGCGGGTCTGACGCGCCTGGGCTGGCAAGATCGTATTGCCGAACACTTGTCCTCGGATGTGATGTGTCCGGCTGCCGGGCAAGGCGCCCTGGCAATTGAAACCCGTGAGGACAATAAACTGGCGCGGGACGTCCTGGCAAAGCTCGACGACCCGGCGACGCGGCACGCAGTGACCGCCGAACGTGCTTTTCTGAATGCACTAGGCGGCGGATGCCAGGTGCCGATCGGCGCACACGCTGTAATCGACGGCGATCGGCTGCACCTTCGAGGAATGGTCGCGTCGCCGGATGGAGCGACGGTGCTTCGCGGCTCACGAACAGGCGCAGCCACAGACGCCGCAGGCATCGGACGCGCGCTGGGCGAGGAGCTGCTGCGCAAGGGAGCCGAGCAAATTCTTGCGGATGTCGCGCGGACATGAGTTCGCTCGCCGGACAGCGCATTGTGGTCACTCGCGATCAGCGCGGCTCCGGGGAGTTCGCTGATCTTCTCAGGACAATGGGCGCGGACCCCGTCATCGCGCCCCTCTTCGAACTGGTACTCTCCGACCACCGCGGCGCGATCGATCAGGCGCTTCGCGATCTTGAGACCTACGATTGGATCTTGTTCACATCCCCGAACGCGGTGCGCTTTTTCTGTGAGGCAGGCGCCGCTCCGCGACACCCTCGGATCTGCGCGATCGGTCCGGCAACCAAACTGGCTGTGGAGGAGCGCGGAATGCGTGTCGATTTGATGCCATCGGAGTACGTGGCCGAAGGTGTCGTCGCGGCATTCGCAGCGCAAGACCTTCCCGGACAGCGCGTCCTGCTTCCGCGCGCCGCGGTCGCGCGCGATCTGGTTCCCGACGCGCTTACCGCTTTGGGCGCGTCCGTGGATGTTGTCGAGGTCTATCGGAACCTTCTTCCGGAGCAAGCCCCGCAAGACCTGAGCCGGGCACTAACTGGTCCGCCGCCGCCGGATTGGATCACTTT
>JBDTTK010000085.1:0-10267 GCA_039930685.1 Bryobacteraceae bacterium
TTTGGACGAATGTTGTCCAATGGCTCGCGCGGGTTCTTTGCCGAGACCAACAACGACGGCGTGTTCGTCAGCCGCTTCGACAACGACGTCCTGATCTACTCGCAGAACCGGGCCGGATACACATTCGCCGGCTCCGAGAACAGCGTCTTTCAGGCGCAAGCCTTCATCAACGGAAACCTGACGACGGATGTCCAGCATCAACCGTGGGCGAACTTCGCTGAGTCCGGACCCGGATTGCGCGTGCGCTTTCCGCGCGGCTTTCTGCTGACCGGCGGGCTGTTCCGGGGCGTCTACACCGTGCCGCAAAATGGCCTTCGCCGGCCCAATTATTGGGATCTGCGAGTAGGAATCTGGTATGCCTTCACTACGACGCATTAGATCTGGGCTGCTTTCTGTGGCGCTGGCGTTCGGCGCGACCGCGCAGGCTGCAACGTTCTCGTATCACGTCCTCGGCGACGACCACGGATCGTGGCCCAACATTCTGGAGTCGATCGGCCTTCGGCCCGCGGCGCTCGGACCGGCCGGCGTTCTCGTCGCCCCACGCGGCACCGCGCTCCCGTCGGCTGGCGGCGCGGAATGGGCCGAACGGGTCGACCGCGGAGCGATCCTCGTCCTCGAAGGCGAATCGCCCGTCGCGTCGTCGTTCGGGTTCGTTGCCGGCGTCGGGCGGGTCGCGGTCCGCGGCGTGGAAGAAGTGTCCGCGCCGAAGCTTGAAATCGTTTGGGAAAAGGCGGTGACGATTCCCGTTTTCGCTATCCCCCAAACGGCGCGGATCTTCGCCAGGGAGCGCTGGCAGGGCGCTCCGTTAGTCGCTGGATTCCGCCAGGGACGCGGAGCCGTGCTGTGGGTGGCCGCCTCTCCAGGGGCGCAGGGCTACGAGCGATTCCCGTATCTCCCCCAAGCTCTGGTTGCCCTGGGACTGGATCCGCCGTTCCGGTCATCACGGCTCTGGGCGTTCTTCGACTCCTCCTATCGTCTGCGTGCGGATCCGGAGTACCTCGCGGCACGCTGGCGCGCGTCCGGGATCGCCGCTTTGCAGGTTGCGGCATGGCACTACTGGGAGACCGAACCGGAGCGCGATGCCTATCTCGCCAAGCTCATCGAGGCCTGCCACCGCAATTTGATCCACGTCTACGCCTGGTTCGAACTCCCGCACGTCAGCGAACAATTCTGGCGCGATCATCCGGAATGGCGGGAGAAAACCGCAATCGGCCAGGATGCGCATCTCGACTGGCGGAAGCTGATGAATCTGACCAACCGCGATGCGTTTATGTCCGTCGCGGACGGCGCGCGTAGCCTGCTTCGCCGCTTCGACTGGGACGGCGTCAATCTGGCGGAGCTCTATTTCGAATCTCTAGAGGGCGCGGCGAACCCCGCACGGTTCACCCCGATGAACGCCGACGTCCGGCGCGAGTTCGAGGAACAGGAGCATTTCGATCCGATCGAGCTATTTCGCGGCGCTTCGCCCGAACCCGCCCGGTTGAAGGCGTTCCTGGATTACCGCGCCGGTTTGGCGCGCCGTCAACAGGAGGAATGGCTGGGCGTGGTCGACGGCGTCCGGCGTGAGCGGCCCGAACTCGATTTGGTGCTCACGCATGTCGACGACCGCTTCGATACCACTATGCGCGAGAAGATCGGCGCCGACGCGGCTCGGGTGCTGCCGCTACTCGCGGACCATAGCTTCACGTTCCTGATCGAAGACCCCGCCACGATCTGGCACCTGGGTCCGAAGCGGTATCCGCAGATCGCCGCCCGCTACGCGCCGCTGACGCCGCACGGCGAAAAACTGGCAATTGACATCAATATTGTCGAGCGCTATCAGGATGTCTACCCCACGAAACAACAAACCGGCACGGAACTGTTTCAGCTTGTTCGGGAGGCTACGAACGCATTCGACCGCGTCGCGCTCTATTTCGAGAATTCGCTCATGCCGCGGGATCTGCCCCTGTTGGGGTCGGCGGCCGCGGGCGTCGACCGCGTCGAGCGGTCCGGCAATAAACTTGTCATCTCGTCGCGTCACGGAGTCGGTGTTCCCTGGAGCGGACCTGCTTTGGTCGACGGGAAACTCTGGCCAATCCGCGGATCCGGCGTAGTCTGGCTTCCAGCAGGTTTGCATGCGATCGACGCAGGCGCGCAGGATCCGTCCCTTCTGATGGAGGACTTCGGCGGTACGATCATGGGCGCGGCGGCGACCGCAACCGGAATCCAATTCGCTTACCGCTGCGATACTCGGGCGCTCGCCAAACTTCCGCGCCGCCCGGCACGCATACAAGTGGATGGGTTGCCTTTCACCCTTCCTGTCTCGAGCACGCTCCCGTCGGGTTCCGGATTCGTGATTACACTCCCTCGCGGCCAACATCTGGTCGTGATTGAATAGGTGGCATGATTGAGCTGGATGTCCAAGCCAAACGGACTCGCTCGGCGGCTCCCGCCGGCGATTCCCCATTTCGCGTTTTGATCCTCGGTGATTTTGGAGCCGAGACTCCGCGTCCCGTATTGGTGGACCGGGATAACATCGAGGCGGTCATCGACAAGCTTGGCGTGACGCTGTCGCTGCCGCTTGCCGGGGATATCCGGTTCCGCGGAGTGGCGGACTTTCATCCGGACCAGCTCTACGCGCGGCTGCCGATGTTTCAGGAACTGCGCGAAGCACAGCGCAAACTCGAGGATCCGAATACCTTCCGGCAGATGGCGGCGGAAATTGCTCCGCCGCGTCCGGCAGCTAAACCGGATGTTGGGGCGATGCTGAGTTCGGCGAACCTCCTCGATCAAATCGTCGAAAGCTCCGGCGCGATCGGCACGGGAGCGCGTGCCGCCGCCGATCCTTTCCAGAGCTACCTGCAGCGGCTCGTCGCGCCGTATGCGGTACCGAGGCCCGATCCGAAGCAGAAGGAGTTGCTGACACAGGTGGAGGCGGCGGTCAACGGTCAGATGCGCAGTTTGCTGCACGACCCGGCGTTTCAGTCACTCGAAGCCGCCTGGCGCGGCGTCGACTTCCTGGTACACAATGTCGATTCCGACGTGCAGATCAAGGTGTATGTCCTGAACGTGCCCTTCGAGTCGCTTCGGCAGGAAATGCTGATGGCCAGGGATCTCAAGCAGACGCGCCTGTATGAGTTGCTGGTACGCGAACCATCGGTTCCCGGCGCGGCCCGTTGGTCCATCGTCGCCGGCAATTACACGTTCGGCGCGGGGCCGGAAGACGTCGAACTTCTGGGACGCATTTCGCTGTTGGCGTCCGCCGGCGACGCCCCCTTCATTGCCGCGGCTAATCCCGACACAGAATCCTGGGAGAAGACGCCCGACTACTGGAAGGATTTGCAAGCGGTTCCCGAGTCCTGCTACGTCGGCCTCGCCCTGCCACGCATGCTCATGCGCATGCCCTACGGAGCGAAGACGGAGTCGGTCGACACGTTTGATTTCGAAGAGCTGCCGGCAGTCCCCAAGCACGGCGATTACCTGTGGGGAAATGCTGTATTTGGGTGTCTGCGGCTGCTCATGGATGCGTTTGCCGAAGAAGGCTGGGCCATGGAACCGTCGAACGAATTATTCATTCGCGATCTCCCGTTGCACGTGTACAAGCAGGACGGTGAGGCGGTCAGCACTCCCGTCGCCGAAGTGCTCATGATGCAGGATGACGTCGAGCGGCTGATGGACAAGGGGCTGATGCCGCTGGTCTCCTACAAGGATCAGCCATTAGCGCGTCTGGCAGGTTTCAGAGCGTTGAGCGGGGAGATGCTGGGAAAACGCTGGTAAGCGGAACAACCCTTAGGCGCGTTCGAGGTACTCGGATTCCGACGTGCTGACCTTGATCTTTTCGCCTTCGTTCACGAACGGCGGAACCTGGACGACGAGTCCGGTCTCGAGTTTGGCCGCCTTCGTGACGTTCGAAACGCTGGCGCCCTTGATGCCCGGCTCCGTTTCGACTACCGTCATGATGACCGAGGCGGGAAGTTCTACGGAGATGGCTTTGCTTTCGTAGAATTTGACAGCAACCTTCAACTGGGGAATCAGGAAGTTGACGCCGTCGCCGAGGATTTCCTTGGTCAGGTGCATTTGCTCAAACGACTCGGTGTTCATAAAATAGTAGTACTCACCGTCGTCGTAGAGGTACTCCATCTCCTGCTCGTCCAGCATCGCCTTCTCGACCTTGTCTTCGGAAGAGAACCGGTGCTCCATCATGGAGCCGGAGCGGAAATTTCGCATTTTGACCTGAACGAAACCGCGGAGGTTGCCGGGCGTCCGATGGGTCATGCTGAAGACGGAAAACAGTTCGTTGTTGAACTTGATGACCATGCCGGGACGCAATTGAGTAGCAGCGAGCATAAGACACCAGTTTAGCAAACGGCTTCAAATTCCCGGCAGCCTCGCCGATACGAACTAGATGCATGCTCTGATTTCTGGAGCTTCGTTACTAGAAGACACTGAATTTGTTGGAGATAGAGAGGATTGGACAACACCGGCGCAGTCTATCGTAGCTAACGCCGCAGGCTCGACGAATACAAAGCCGGAGACATCTGTTGCACCGGCGCGGAGCAGGATACCCACGCGGTCGACGGCCGGCGAGATGCAGATCTTCGGCGAGTTCGTCGGTGAGCGGATCGACTGGTTCTTCGCCGGCCTCCTGGGATTCGGCTGGGCCGTGGCGATCCCGGCGGCCTGGTATTTCTCGGGATTCGGCTTTCAAGATCGGTTTCAAACCGTATTCTTTTTAAGCGCCCTGCTGGTTTGGGTCCCGATCTTCTTTGTCGGCCTGCGGCCGGGGGCGGCAGCCAATCAGGTCATGATCGGAATCGCGATGTCGCTGATCAGCTTGCTTGCGGAGTGGGCATTCGCCCCTGTAGGGCCCGGATGGCCAGGCCGCGTCTGGGTCGGCGTGTTGCCGATCGCGCTGTTGGCCTTCTATCCCCGGCCCCATGCCTTGGTAGCATCGGCGATCCTTCTGGTGTCCGCGGATCTTGCGAGTGCGGCCGGAATCCTGGCGTGGCGGCAACCCATTCAGCCTCTCTTCTGGTTCCGGCATTCGGCTTGGCTGATTCTGTCGACCGGCGGATTGACCTATCTCAATCTTTCGCGTGCCCGATGGATCCGCGAGCTATTGGACCGCCAGCTCAACCGCCACCCGTCGCCGGAAGACGAATTGACCGGCCTCCCACTCCGTGAACGCGCCCTCGGCTTTCTGCAGAATGTCCTTGCGAACTGCGAGAGCGAGACCATTGGTGTTATCGCCGTCGACATCGACCGGCTCAGGCACATCAACGAGACCTTGGGGGAATGCGCCGGCGACGCCGTGCTGACTCAGGCGGCCAGCCGCTTCGCGTCTTGCCTGCACCCTCGGGATCATCTGGCGCGGGCAGGGCAGGATTCCTTTCTGATCATTCTTCCGGCGCTCAGCGGCTCGACCCAGGCGGAGATACTTGTCCGGCGGCTTCTCGAATGTATTCAGACTCCCTTTGAATTCAATGGACGGCTGGTCTTTGCGACGGCCAGCTTCGGCGTGGCGCTGGCGCCTGAGCATGGCCGGAACGCCAAAGCACTCGTCGAGGCAGCCGAGCAGGCGGTGGAGGCATCGCAGCGGACAGGCCGGCTGGGTTACAAGATTTTCGCACCGGAACTGCAAGCGAATGATCGCTCTCTCGCAGGGCTCGAAAGCGACCTCCATCAGGCGCTTGAGCAAGGACAACTGGAGCTGCACTACCAGCCGCAAGTAAATCCGGCGGGGCGTCTCGTGTGCGTCGAGGCGTTGTTGCGATGGCGTCACCCGGTGCACGGGCTGGTACCGCCGGTCGATTTTATCCCGCTGAGCGAGGCCAGCGGCCTCATCCTACCCATCGGCGAATGGGTCCTCCATGAAGCCTGCCGCCAAGGCGCGGAGTGGGTGCGAGCCGGTCTGCCTCCGACTCGGATCGCGGTGAACGTTTCCCCGGTGCAGTTCGCGCGGACCCAGTTCGTTGAGCAAGTGGCCCTGGCGCTAGCCTCGACCGGCTTTGAGCCCCGCCTGCTCGAGTTGGAGCTGACCGAAACTCTTCTCATGGTGGATCACGAGCGCGCCTGCGACAAGATTACGCGGCTCCAGTCGATGGGGATTCAGATCTCGATCGACGACTTCGGGATGGGCTATTCGTCACTCGCTTACATCCAGCAGCTCCCGGTCAACGCCCTTAAGGTCGACCGCAGCTTCGTGGCGGCGCTCGACGCATCCCCGACCGGTCTCTCGTTGCTCGCGGCCATCATTATGCTGGCCCACAGTTTGAATCTCGAGGTCGTCGTCGAGGGTATCGAGACGGACGCGCAGCGGCAGGTGGTATGGAGTCTCGGCGCCGACAAGGCCCAGGGCTACTATTTCGCGCGGCCCCAACCGGCGGCTGGTATCGAACGCTTACTGCGGACGGCCGGACAACTGGCGGCTTGAGTACCTTATCGGACGGGTCCGAACACGCTCAAAGTCCCAGCCTCGTCGAAGCACTGCTCTGAAATGAACGGCGTCTTTCGGGCGGTCCTTTGCGCAGGCCTTTGGATCGGGCAGGGCCTGCCTCTCTGCAGTCGCCGCGCGGCGACCGCGAGCGAACTAGAATAAAGGCGTAATGAGCAAACCCGCGCTCCCGTCGAAAGCCGCCAAGTCTTACCGGACTCTGAGCGGACTACCTCTAGAACCTGTATACGGTCCGGAGCATGCCGACCCGAACCGCTACATCGGGATGCCTGGCGAATACCCCTATACGCGCGGCATCCACGAGACGATGTATCGCGGCAAGCTCTGGACAATGCGTCAGTTTTCGGGCTTCGCAACGCCCGAGGAGACCAACGAGCGCTATCAGTATCTGTTGAAGAACTGCCAGGCGGGCCTCTCAGTGGCGTTCGACCTGCCGACCCTGATGGGCTACGATGCGGACGATCCCGCCTCCGAAGGCGAGGTCGGCAAGTGCGGTGTCGCGATTTCCTCACTCGAAGATATGGAGACGTTGTTCCGGGGAATCCCGCTCAGCGACGTGACCGTCTCGATGACCATCAACTCGCCGGCTCCGATGATCTGGGCGATGTTCCTGGTGGTGGCGGAGAAACAGGGCGTGCCCTGGTCAAAGGTCAACGGAACCCTGCAAAACGACATCCTCAAGGAATACATCGCGCAGAAGGAATACATTTATCCCCCGCGGCCGTCGATGCGCCTGGTGACGGATACCATCGAATTCGCCGCGCAGCATACTCCGAAATTCAACCCGATTTCGATCAGCGGGTATCACATTCGCGAAGCCGGTTCGACGGCGGCGCAGGAGTTGGCGTTCACGCTGCGCGACGGGATCGAGTACGTCGATTGGGCCGTGGAGCGGGGGCTGCCCATCGACGAGTTCGCACCCAAGCTGAGCTTCTTCTTCAACGCCCACAGTGACTTTTTCGAGGAAATCGCAAAGTACCGCGCCGCGCGCCGGATCTGGGCCATCGCGATGAAAGAGCGATATGGTGCGCGGGACGAGCGCAGTATGAAGCTGCGGTTCCATTCGCAGACTGCCGGCTGCTCGCTAACCTGGCAACAGCCTTACAACAACGTGGTGCGCACCGCGATCCAGGGACTTGCAGCTGTCCTCGGCGGTACCCAGTCTCTGCATACGAATTCACTCGACGAAGCCTACGCGCTGCCGAGTGAGCAGGCCGTAACGATCGCGCTCCGCACTCAGCAGGTCATTGCGCATGAAACAGGCGTTCCGAGTGTCGCGGATCCGCTGGGCGGAAGCTATTTCGTGGAGCACCTCACGGCGCAGATCGAGGAAGCCGCCAACGCCTACATCCGGCGGATCGATGACATGGGCGGAATGATTCCGGCGATTGAGCGTAATTATCCGCAGAGCGAGATCGCGAATTCGAGCTTCGAGTACCAGCAGACGGTTGAAACCGGTGAGCAGATCATCGTCGGAGTGAACCAGTTCGTTGCTGAGAAGGAAGAAAAGATCAATCTCCTGCAGATCGACGAAACGGCGTTTGAGCGGCAGGCCGCGAAGCTAAAGGCGCTTCGCGCGCGGCGGAACAACGTCGAGGTCGAGAAGACGCTGGCCGCATTGACCAAGGCCGCCGAGGGTACGGAGAACACGATGCCGTACCTGATGGATTGCGTCCGGGCGTACGCGACCCTGGGCGAAATGTGCGAAGCCCTGCGCGGCGTTTTCGGAACGTATACCGAAACGAGCGTCATTTAGGCGGGCGCGTCTGCGCTACCATAAAGGCGTCTCCACGACATATGGATAACCGCATCCGAGTGCTGGTCGCCAAACCTGGCCTTGACGGGCACGATCGCGGAGCAAAGGTGATCGCCCGCGCGTTGCGCGACGCCGGCATGGAAGTGATCTATACCGGCCTGCGCCAGACACCCGAAATGATCACTAGCGCCGCCTTGCAGGAAGACGTGCAGGTGATCGGCCTTTCGATTCTTTCTGGAGCGCACAATGCGATTGTGCCCAGGGTTATGGCCCTGCTCAAGGAAAAACAGATGACGGACGTCATCGTGATTGTAGGCGGCATCGTTCCGGATGAGGATGCCGCACGACTCAAACAACTCGGCGTAGCGGCGGTATATCAGCCGGGCGCATCGCTTGAAGAGATTGTAGAATTCATCCGAGGCACCGTGAAGCAGCCGGCGTAACCGCCCGCGCTTTACGAAATTGAAGAGAGAAGAATGCAAGAAAAGCTTAATATTGCTGTATTTGTCGATTACGACAACATCGAGATCGGCCTGAAGTCGACGCTGCGGCGCGAGTTTGATGTTTCCGCCGCCCTGGGTGCGCTCAAGGAGCGCGGCGACATCGTCGCCAAGTTTGCCTACGCGAACTGGGGCCGCCAGGAACCGGCCACCCGCCAAATGGCGGAGAACGCCGTCCAGATGGTTCAGCGAATTCCGTCGCCGCGCGGCGACAAAAACGGCGCCGACATTAATCTCGCGCTCGATGCGCTCGAGATGGCGTTTACGCACTCGCACGTCAATGCGTTCGCGATCGTTAGCGGCGATAGTGATTTCATCCCGCTCGTGAACAAGCTGAAGGAATACGGCAAGACCGTCTTCGTTGTCGGCGGCAAGGCATTTACGTCGACCATCCTTCAGCAGAATTGCCACGAGTTCATCAGTTTTGAGTCCCTGCTGTCCGACGCCGGGACGATCATCTCGGGAGAAGTGAAGCCGTTTATCCGTGGCGACCGTCCCGACCGTGGACCGCGCGAGGACCGCGGTCCGGCAGGCGGAGGCGGGAAGAAGATGCGCCCGGCGCCGCTCGATCTGCAGCAGGCAATGCCGCTGGTCGAACGCGCCCTGCAGGTGCTTGAGCGCCGCGCGGTGCAGCCGCAACTCGGGCTGCTGAAGTCGACGATGCTGCAATTGGATTCCGCCTTCAGCGAGAAAGCCTATGGCTGCGGCAGCTTCTCGGACTTCGTCGAAAAGCTGAAACGCGCCGAACTCGTCAACGTCAGCGGAACCGGCGGGCGCTACATCATCGAGCGCAAGGGTTCTTCGCAGCCCGACCGTCCGCAGCCGAAGCCCGAAGAACTGCTGCAGGCGCTTCGTGATGTCCTCGAGAATCACCGGCTTGAACTCGAAACCGGCGTCGCCGCGGATGACCTGGCGGCCTGGTTCAAGGATGAACAGCCGCGTTTCGATTGGACACATTACGGATTCCAGCAATTCTCGGAGTTCCTCAATTTCGCCCAGGACAAGACGATCGTCCGCATCGAGCCCAAGGAAGAAGGCGGCCTGCAAGTGACGCTGGGCGCCGAGTTCTATCCGCCCGCTGTTCCGGTGCAGGCGCCGGAAGAGATCATGGAAGAGGACGACGGCCCGCAGCCGTACGTCGAGGGCCAGCCGACGATCTTCGAGCCCAATCCTCCGCCGCCCGCGCCGAAGAAAGCTCCGGTGCGCAAGCGTGCCGCTCCCAAGAGCGCAGGCACGACTACGCGCCGTCCGCCGCGCCGCAAAAAGGGAGACTAGCTCCAGATGGTCGAACGGATTTATCCCGCGGGCGCTCCGGCGCCCCGCGGTCCGTATGCGCCCGCGGTCCGCGCGGGCGCTTTCATTTTTGTAGCCGGCCAGGGTCCGGTGGATCCCGTGACCAACGAAATGTCGTGCGGCGACATCCAGCATGAGACGCGTGTCACGCTCGACAACGTTCGCCGGATTCTCGAAGCAGCCGGCGCAACCGTCGCGGATGTGGTCCGGTGCGGCGTGTTCTTGAAGTACGCCGAGGACTTCGCAGCCATGAACGCGGTGTATGCCGAATTCTTCGGCGAAACG